>JBDQOY010000240.1:0-12133 GCA_040260935.1 Pirellulales bacterium | reverse complement strand
TATCCGCTCCCATGCCAGCCCTCCGTATCAGCCAGGCAGAAATGCCAACCCAACCATCGAAGAGAGCATCGGTACCCGCCGCCTTATGGCTCGACCTGAACTTGAGCGGGCACCCTTTCCCAACAAGACAGTTTGGACTCGCACGACAGTTCGAAGACAGCCTAGATACTAAGTGTCTTTCTTTGCTTTCGTCTGCCAAAAGGCAATTTATTGTTGCAGAAAGCCTTTGAACGAAAACTCCGAAAGCTCCGCAAGAAAACCACAAGTCGTTGCCACGTAGCGACTTACGGACGCTTCCAGGAAAGGCGGCTGAGACGGTTGTGCGGACAGTTTGGCAAAAACTCAAGAAATCTGTTTTTTTCCCGAACCGCTTGGTCGTCTCGCCCGTATAAAGAAGGCGTCCGCAAGCAAAGGTGTGGAGGGGAGCAAGGATGTTCCCGTGAGCGTGGACGCTGGGCTGTTCGATTTGTCTTTTTTGGGGTGACTGACTCGAAACTGCCTCTGGAATGTCTGCTGGAACGGCCCGACGTCGTCGGCGTTTCGCCCAGACACTCCGGCGATCAGTGAGAGCGGGCACATCCGCCACGGAGGAGTCTTATGCGTTCCAACGCCTTCACCATTTCCGTTCCTTCTGTTCGGCTGTACAGTGCCGACGCCTCTTCCGGTAGCACGCCTGCCTCGAACCCGACACCTCATTCTCCGGGAACTCATCCGGGGGACGAGGTGCTTTCCATCGAAGACTTGGCACAGCGATTCAACGTCTCGACCAAGACCATTTCCAGATGGCGGGATCACGGCCTGGTTGCCCAACGAGTCGTGATCGATGGCCGCAAGCGGGTGGGCTTTCTGGCCAGTGCCGTCGCTCGGTTCGTCCGCGAGAACCCCTTGCGAATTCAGCGGGGAAGTCGCTTCAGCCAACTCAGTGAGGATGAGCACGGCCGAATCATCGCGTGGGCCCAGCGGCTTGCCATCGCCGGCGCCTGCCCGGCCGACGTCCACCGCCGGATCGCCCGGCGACTCAATCGCAGCGTCGAAACGATCCGGTACACAATCAAGCGGCATGACCAAGAGCACCCGGATTCCGCAGTCTTCCCCGGGTCTGATGGCAAGCTCCGTGCCGAGAGTTGCGTCCGAATTTTCCAGCACTACCAACAGGGTGAGTCGGTTGAATCGATCGCCCGGCGGTATCGCCGCAGCAAAGCAAGTATCTATCGAGTGATCCTGGCGGAGCGTGCCAATGCGATTGTCGAACTCCCACTCGACTACATGCCCAATGCGTTGTTCGCCAGGAAAAGTGCTGAAAAGGTTGTTTTTCAGCCCTATCCCGCCAATCCCGACGCGACCAAGCGGGTTCGCCGCCCCAGTGGCCTACCGGCATACCTGGCCAGCCTCTACGAGGTCCCGCTGCTCACCCGCGAGCAGGAAGTCTGGCTGTTCCGGAAGTTCAACTACCTCAAGTACCGGGCATCACTCCTCCGGGAGCAACTCCGACCCGAGCGTCCCAGTGCCCGCCTGATGGATCAGATTGAGACGCTCTACGAAGAGATTGTTGAACTGAAGAACCGAATCGTCCGGGCGAACCTGCGGCTTGTTGTCTCGATCGCCAAGCGACGGGTCACCACCTCCGACAGCTTTTTCGACCTCGTCAGCGATGGCAACATGTCGCTGATGCGGGCGGTCGAAAAATTCGACTATGCCCGGGGCAATAAGTTCAGCACCTATGCCTCTTGGGCCATCATGAAAAACTATGCTCGCACAATTCCGGATGAGCACAAACGCCGCGACCGGTTCCGTGCTGCTGACATGGAACTGCTGCAAGCCGCTCCCGATGAACGGGGCGACGAAACCCAGCGGAGGCTGGCCGAGTCCGATCGGCTCTACCAGATCGAGCAATTCCTTGACCGGCTCGATTCACGCGAGCAGACGATCATCGTTCGCCGCTACGGGCTCAACCATGAGCACGATCCCCAGACCCTCAAAGAGGTCGGCTCTGCTCTCGGCGTAACCAAAGAACGGGTCCGCCAGATCGAGGCGAAGGCGCTCGAAAAACTGCGTGAGGCTGCTGACACCGAGGCGATTCTTCCCGAACTTGGTTGATCGCAGCAGCACAGCGGGGCCACCGTGCGACCAGGTGGACTGCGTCAGCTGGCTTGGCCCGAGCCACCGGCTGATCGCAGTTCACCGCCAATCGCCCGACCGATCTGTTTGACTGCCTGCCGGATGCGGTTTTCATTTTCGATCAGCGCCATCCGCAGGAAGCCCTCGCCGGCGGGACCAAAGCCGGCCCCCGGACTAACCGCCACGTCCGCTTCCTCCAGGAGCTTTGCCGCAAAGTCCATGCTGTTCATGCGGTCAGCAAAAACGGCTGGAATCCGAGCCCAGACGAACATGCTTGCCTTGGGCACCTCAACCGGCCACCCGATCCGCGAGAGTCCCTCGCAAAGCACGTCACGCCGCCGCTGATAGACCTGGGACTGGGCGACCACATCGGCTTCACCATCCCGCAGGGCGACCACGGCGGCAATCTGAATTGGCCGAAACATCCCGTAGTCGTAGTAGGTTTTGATCGTGCTGAGCGCCTTGACGATCTGGGAGTTTCCGGCACAGAACCCGACTCGCCAGCCAGCCATGCTGTAGCCCTTACTCATCGTCGTGAATTCGACAGCCAACTTCTTCGCCCCTTCCACCGCCAGAATGCTCGGTGTCTCGTAGCCATCGAAGGTGACATCAGAGTAGGCCAGATCAGAGATCACCGGAAACCTGTGACGACTGGCTAACGCGACGACATCCCGATAGAACGCGGGCTCGACGACGGTGGCCGAGGGGTTGTGGGGAAAATTGACGACAAGCAGTTTTGGCGGTCCAGCCGGACTCTCACACCGCCGCGCGACCTCAGCAAGGAACCGATCGGGCTGCGTGGTGTCGATCGCGAGCGGATTACCCGAGGCAAGTGCCACGGCGTAGACGTGAGCCGGATAAGACGGGGCCGGCACGATGACATCGTCACCCGGATTGATCATCGCCAGGCAGAGATGGCCGAACCCCTCCTTCGATCCGAGTGTGCTGATCACTTCGGTTTCGGGATCGAGGCGAACGCCCCACTTGCGGAGATACCGTGAGGCGACCTCCCGCCGCAGGCTGGCGATGCCAGTGGCTGGCGCATAGCCATGACTCCGCGGATCGTTTGCCGCCTCAGCAAGTTTGTCGATGATGAACTGGGCCGGCGGATCCGTCGGATTGCCCATGCTCATATCGATGACATCACACCCCGCCCGCCGCTTGTCGTAGGTCAGCTTATTGATACGGGCAAACAGATACGGCGGCAGTTGTTCGATCCGGGAAGCAACCGGTAAGGACGGCAGCAGATCAGCAGCAACAGCCGACCCTTCGCTGGCAGGGACCATATTCGAGGCAGGTTGGGAGGTGGGCTGATTCATGAGGCTTCCACGAAGAGGGGACCCTCTATCGTACCGCCGACCGGCCTCAACCGGGAGTCTGCATTGGCAGCCCCGGGGGCAACGCCACCACCAGCAGCCCGCTAGCGACCGCTGCCGCTGGTCACCGGCGCCTCAAATGTCGCCCGTGTTACGCCTCCAGCCGGCTGCTGCCGGGTTCCGGCCCGCGGTGAGGCCAGTTCCTGGGCCTCTCGACGAGTGAGCGTTGACCCGGGCAGGTCGCTTCCCGCGGGAAGACGATCCGGCCTTCTCGCTCCTGGTGACTGGCTGGTACCAGCCAGAAAATTGTCGATCGCGGCCGATTCCTGCAGGTGGGTGAAAAACCTCGCCATTTCGATCCGCTGTTTCTTCTCATGGATGTCGCGGAAGAGTTCGTCGCGAACCTCGTCAAAGGTGACCTCAACCGGGGTGGTATAGCCCTCGCAAAAGAGCACCATGAACCGATCCGCAATCTGAATGACGCCCGACAATTCGCCGGGCTTGAGCCCGAAGGCTTCACGTTCGAGTGCAGGCTGCCCCCCGAATCGCTGGATTGGAGGGACATCACCCCGCAACGCCTTACTAGTCGGATCGACCGAGTACTGCTCCGCGAGATCACCGACCCTCTCGGCGGTCGGCTGCTGCCGCGCCAGTTGCCAGACCTCCTGCGCCCTCCGCTGGTTATCGAGGACAATCGCCCGACAGCGAACCCGCGGCCCGAACGTCGCCGTAAAGGCCTTGTCGAGGTCCTCCTGAGTGACGGCCACGGTGCCAACCAATGTTTTGAGGGCAACCGTCGGATAGACGATATCGGTGAGGTAGAAGTCGGCCGGCTGCTTCTGTTCACGAGAAACACGTTCAACCCAAGCCGCCACGTCCGGCTGCCCCTCGGGAGTCAGGAAGCCGAGCGTTTCTGCCGCCCGGGCCACCTCGGCGTCGATGTCTGCCTGGGTGACGGCTGCCCCCGCGCGGGCCAACTCCTGATCGAGCAGGGCCCGGGTGATCAGCCCGTCGAGCACATCCCGCCCGTACCGCTCAAGGCAGACGTCACGCACCGCCGCCAGCGGAATCGGCTGGCCGTTGACCCGGGCGGCCACCTCAGGTGCCGCAGCCTGCTTTGCCGGATCATTCAGCACATTCTCAATCGTGGCCACCTGCTGCAATCGCTCAAAAACATTGGTTGACTGGAGACGGGCCTGCTTTTCGCGGAGTGCCTCCGCAAGTTGGGGACGAACAGCTGCCAGGTTCACGTCCGCAGCCGGCAGATGTCCCTGGCACTTGATGACAATGAACTGGTCAGCAACCTGGATCACCTCGGAAATGGCCCCGTCGGTCAGCCCGAAGGCGGCCGCCTCGAAGGCAGGCGAACCGGAACAGCGACGAATCGGCTGCACCCATCCACCGACACTGGCACTGCCGACGTCGATGGACTTTTCCCGAGCCACTGCCGCAAACGTATCTGGGGCCGCCGCAACCTCGGCACGGTGCGCCTCGGCCTCTGCCTGGGACGACGCACCGATGATGCGGGCCTTCACTGTCGGCCCGTACTGATTTTGAAATTGTTCCTCAAGCTGTTGGTCGGTCGGTTCAAAGCTGTCCCGAGCCAGTCGCCGCAGGGCAAGCATCGGCCAGACAATATCGCTGCAGTACTGCTGTGCGGTGACACCGCGTTCCCGCTGAATCAATGCCAGCCATTGCTCGCGTGGCACGTTGAAGCGACGGGCCATGGCGTCAATTTCCTGGGCGACATCAGCGTCCGAGACGACGATACCCTGCTGCAGACACGCCTGCTCAATAATCGACTTGTTGACCAGCGTCCCCACCACGACCGAGCCATATCGCGCAAGACAGGCATCGGCCAGTTGCTGCTGGGTGATGTCCGTGCCGTTGACAACGGCGGCCGGCTTGGCGGCAGGCCCAGACGGCTCGGCGGCCGCAAGCATTGAGAAGGCCAGCACACCACTCAAACCGAGCGCCAGCGGCCAGCCACTTCTCTGCAGTACCATCCCTGTCATCCCGTCGCCCTCCTTGTGGATGTCATATCCGGTCGCCCCCACCCTCCCTCAGGTCGGACTGGAGGCCCCGGGAAGGTAGGCCGTCTGGCGAGGTGGATCAAGGACAATCTGGGCGGCGGGAGATGAGCCTGACACCCCTCGTCCGAAGGGACACATGATTCCGTTCTGGCCCCGAACCTGCTTCGCGAACAGGCCCGCACCCGGAAGGAATCGACAAAGAATTTGCTCCACCGTGACAGTGAGATTGCCGATAATGCCGGTTATCGGGATTTCACCAGCCAGGAGGAAATGCGTCCATGACCGCTTCAGTGACATCAATGGGGATTCGCGACAACATCACGCAGTGCATTGGCCGTACGCCCCTGGTGCGTCTCCAGCGGCTCACCGAGGGCTGTCACGCCTCGGTCATCGGCAAGATCGAGAACATGAACCCCCTCTGGAGCGTGAAGGACCGAATCGCCTGTTCAATGATTGATGCCGCCGAGAAGGACGGACTGCTCGGCCCCGACACCATCGTGATTGAACCGACCAGCGGGAATACTGGGATCGGGCTGGCCTACGTCTGCGCAGCCCGCGGCTACAAACTGCGGGTCACGATGCCGGAGAGCATGAGCCTGGAACGCCGGCGGATGCTCAAAGCACTGGGCGCTGACTTGGTCCTGACCCCGGCGGCCGAGGGCATGCCCGGCGCGGTTCGGCACGCAGAGGAAATCTCCACCTCAGGCAGTCAGTTCTTCATGCCACAACAATTCAAGAACCCTGCCAATCCCGATGTGCATCGCCGCACCACGGCGGAGGAAATCTGGGCTGACACCAACGGGCAGGTCGACATCCTCGTCTGCGGCGTCGGCACCGGCGGCACCATCACGGGTTGCGGCGAGGCACTCAAGGCAAAAAAGCCTGAACTCAAGGTTGTCGCCGTTGAACCGCTCAACAGTCCGGTGATCACCCAAAAACTGGCCGGCCAGCCGATCCAGCCGGGACGCCATACCATCCAGGGCATCGGAGCCGGCTTTATTCCCGACATTCTCAACCTCGACATCATTGACGAGGTGGTGAAGGTAGACGACGAGGACGCCATTGAGACCGCCCGGGGCCTGGCCAAACGCGAGGGCCTGATGTGTGGCATCAGCTGTGGTGCCGCCGCCTGGGCTGCGTTGGAGGTCGCCCGCCGGCCCGAAAACGCCGGGAAGATGGTCGTCGTAGTCCTGCCTGACTTGGGCGAACGCTACCTGTCGACGCGGCTGTTTCCGGAATAGACTTTTTTCGAGATCTGCTCGCCCCCAGGGCAATGGTCTCTTGCCTCCAGCATGGGGGCTGGTAGCATCATTGTGCTTGAGAGTAATCTCGGCAGCGGCCCACTTGCCCGAGTGGCGGAATTGGCAGACGCGCAAGATTCAGGTTCTTGTCCAGGTTACTGGGTGGAGGTTCAAGTCCTCTCTCGGGCACTGCTCCTTCAGCGGAGATTTGGCGTCAACAAGCACGCCTGTCTCTGCGGGTCTTCCGCAAACGATCCGCTTCGTGCGGACTGCGGCCGGCACCCACAACACGGGCCTCTAACTCAATCGGTTAGAGTAGCGGTCTTTTAAACCGTAAGTTCTGGGTTCGAGTCCCAGGGGGCCCACTCGTCAACAAGGCCAGTTCCTCAGGCGGACAGCCGAGGATGGCCTCAGCCGACAGGCCTGCCTCTCGCAGGTCTCGGATCGCGAGACCGCCGGTCCGTTTGGCCAGCCGGTTGCCGTGTTCGTCCCGGACCAAGGGGGCATGGTAAAACCGGGGCGGCAGCCAGCCGAGTGCCTCATAGAGCAGCACCTGGCGGGCGGTACTCGTCATGAGATCCTCTCCACGAACCACCTCGGCGATCTTCATCAGGTGGTCGTCAACGACGACCGCCAGCTCATAGGCGGCGAGATTCTCCCGGCGCCACACCACAAAGTCACCGAAGTCAACGCCTGCCGTCCGCTCGACCAGACCCAACCGCTGGTCAACGAAGCGAATCACCCGACCGTCCGGTACGCGAAACCGCCAGGGCACCCCGGCTGGCGTCTCTGAGATGGGCCACTCCTGCGGCCGCAACCGCGTTGGAAAGACCTCTTCCCCGTCCACACCGGGATGGGGGGCACCGCCGGCCGTTTCCAGGTCCCGCCGCGACTGGGGACTGGGGTAGATCACCCTCGCCTCGGCGAGTCGACGCCAGGCCTCCCGGTAGAAGCTGTCCCGTGCATGCTGGGTATACGGGCCACACGCCCCCCCGCAGTCAGGCCCCTCACGCCAGTCCAGGCCGAGCCACCGCAAGTCCTCAAGGGCCGCCGCCGCATATTCCGGCCGGCAACGGGCGATGTCGAGGTCCTCCATCCGCAGCACGAGGTCGCCCTGCGCCCGGGCAGCAGCCAGGGCAAAGGTCCGAGCATGGCCCACATGGAGCAGGCCAGTGGGCGTTGGGGCAAGTCGTCCGCGGGTACTCATTCAGGGTGCCTGGTTGGGCCGGCCACCTGCACCCTGCAGCCGTCCGGGAGCTTCTGGAAGCGGGCCTGTCACGAACCACAATGAGGGAGTATATTCCTTCTGGATGGAATGCCGGCGTTCCACTCCCGCAGCCCCTACCCCTGCCGGCGACCGAATGTGGTTCGGGGGCGATCACTCCGTCGATCGCCACGCCTCGTTCCCCCTTCCCCCTTCCCTCGCACGACGCCGTCAAGGCAGACCAACGCTCATGGATCTCTCCAAGCTCCGCAATATCGGTATCTCCGCCCACATCGACTCTGGCAAGACCACGCTCTCGGAGCGAATTCTGTTCTACGCCGGTCGCATCCACCGCATCCAGGAAGTGAAGGGCGATGGCGACGGGGCAACCATGGACCACATGGATCTCGAGCGGGAGCGTGGCATCACGATCACTTCCGCTGCCACCAGCGTTGAGTGGAAGAACCACCCCATCAACCTGATCGACACCCCTGGCCACGTTGACTTCACCGTCGAGGTTGAGCGCAGCCTCCGGGTGCTTGACGGCGCAGTGCTCGTGCTCTGCTCGGTGGGTGGCGTCCAGAGCCAGTCGATGACTGTCGACCGGCAGATGAAGCGGTACAAGATTCCGCGACTCGCCTTCATCAACAAGATGGACCGCACGGGGGCTGATTTCCATCGGGTTGTGAAACAGCTTCGAGACAAACTCGAGGTCGATGCCATCCCGATGCAATTGCCGATCGGCAAGGAGGATTACCTTCAGGGCGTCATCGACCTGGTATCGATGAAGGCAATCTACTTCGACGGTGACAATGGTGAAACGGTTCGCGTTGAAGAAATCCCCGCGGAACTTCAGGGGCCAGCTGATGAACAGCGGCATGCGATGCTTGAGAGCCTCTCCATGTATTCCGACAGCCTGATGGAGAAAATGCTTTCCGAAGAAGCGATCAGTGAGGATGAGATCCATGCCGTGGTAAAAGCGGCCGTCCAAAGCCAGAGCATCACCCCTGTCTTCTGCGGCTCTGCCTACAAGAACAAGGGCGTCCAGGCCTTGCTCGATGCGGTCACCCGCTACCTGCCCAGCCCGCTTGAGCGAACGGTTTACGCCAAAAAGTGGGACAACCCGGACGAGACGTTTGAACTGGATGCGGACGACGCTAAGCCGACGGTCGCGATGGCCTTCAAGATTGTCGACGACGCCTATGGCCAGTTAACCTTCATGCGGATTTACCAAGGCACCTTGGTCAAGGGTGAGGGCTACTACAACCAGCGGACGCAGCAGAAACAGCGGTTCAGCCGGATCGTGCGAATGCACTCCGACAAACGGGAAGAAATCGACTCGGCCGGAGCCGGGGATATCGTAGCGGTCATGGGCGTTGATGCTGCCAGCGGTGACACTTACGCCTCCGACAACAAGTACTGCTCGCTCGAGAGCATGTACGTTCCCGAAGCGGTCATCAAAATGGCCATCTGGCCGACCAAGCGAGATGGGCTCGACCGGCTCAGCAAGGCACTGCAGCGTTTCACTCGTGAAGACCCGACCTTTAAGGTGTCAACCGATGATGAAACCGGCGAAACCGTCATTGCCGGCATGGGCGAATTACATCTTGATATCTACGTCGAGCGAATTCGTCGGGAATATAAAGTCGACGTCGAGGTTGGGGCACCCAAGGTGAGCTACCGAGAAGCTCCGACACGGCCGACCGAGTACGACTACAAGCACAAGAAGCAGACCGGTGGCTCCGGCCAGTACGCTCACATTGTCGGCAAACTCGAACCGCTCCCAGAAGACGCCGAAGAGACGTTCGAGTTCGAAAACGTGGTCGTTGGCGGTCGAATTCCGAAGGAATACATCCCTTCGGTTGAAAAGGGCTTCCGGTTCTCGCTGGTAAAAGGCCCCATCGCTGGCTTCCCCATTGTTGGCGTGAAGGCGACGCTTGCGGACGGCTCCTACCACGATGTCGACTCCTCTGACATGGCGTTCCAGGCCTGTGCCCGGACGGGCTTCCGTGAGGCATTCCTCAACACCAAGCCTGTCCTGCTTGAGCCGATCATGAAACTGGAGGTTGAGGTCCCCGCCGATTTCCAGGGCGCCGTCACCGGTGAACTGAACAAACGCCGCGGTCTCATTATTTCGACGGAAACGATTGGGAACTCGTCGACCATCATCGCCGAGGTTCCACTCGCAGAAACGTTTGGATACTCAACCGACCTCCGCAGCCTGACCCAGGGGCAGGGAGTCTTCTCGATGGAATTCTCGAAGTACCGTCCGATGCCGGCTAACGTGCAGAAAGCCGTGGTCGAGGAACGGAAGCAGGCTGAACTGGCTGCTGCCAAGTAGAACCATCCAGCGTTTTCACCAAGACGGTGCGGACAAGCTGCACCGTCTTGGGAAACGTGGGCAGGATCAAGCCGAACTGGCGATTGCCTGCACCGAATCAAACGAAAGCTCTGCTCGCAAGGTCGGGGCGAGCGTTTGGGAACTCCAATGGCTCAGTTGTCAGCCTCGATCTGGTCCGCAACGGCATCCCAGAGTCCAATGCGGGCCTCAAGGGCGATTCGGGCTGTTTCTGAAGCCTCCGCCCACTTCACCGGATCATTGCCGCACATGCTGGCGACAATTCGGCGGCAAATGGGACCGTGGTGTTCGTCGTCGTGCTCGATATGCCGCTCGAGATAGAACCGGTAGCGCCCCCAGACGGCAGGCTCCTGCTCGGACAGACTGAGGACCAGCTGGCGGAACATGTCCGGGATGATGTCCTCCCGGCCATAGGTGAAGGCCGCCACAATGCGGTGGGGTGACGCAGAGGCAATCACTGAGAACGACGTTTCCACAAACTCGCGAGCTGCAGAAGGCACCTCGACGTCAGCCAGCAGGCCGGCAAGCGATTGGCCTGCCAGCAAGCCGTCAAGAACTCGCTGCATCGGTGCGACATCCGCCCCGGCTGCCGCCATGCTTTGCATGTAGAGTTCAAAGTGAGATGCCGACCCACCATCCGGCAGAAGGTCAGACTCTTCATCGAGGACGATTTCATTCACGAGCCGCCGAGCCTCGGGATCAGCAGACGGAACCCATGGCACCTCAACACAAGTCAGGTGTCGCTGCATCGCCTTGAGCAGGCTCTGAAAGTCCCAGACGGCCCAGATGTGCGCCTCCATGAACCGCCGAATCCGGTCAGGCCGATCAACGAGCCCATAGAGACGATGAGCCAGCAGCCTGTCGCGGGAATCGCCTAGTTCAATACGATCGTCTGGTGGCATGTTTTGAGGCACAGGCTCGCGGGCAGAAACAGGTGGAACGGCAGAGGTGGGCATCAGTAGGCAGGCGGTTAAAGGGCAGGCTATCGCTTGTACTCACACAATGGACATTGAGGCCACCAATTAGGAAGACTCTCAATCTCACCAACTGTAGACCACTCCTGCCGGCCGTGGAGCCCTGCTGACCCGAGCCTGCCGAACCTGCCCGTTACGGATCCAAAAACGTCGTTTTGCAAGTGGCCTCAAGGGTTCCATCAAGGTCATTCCCGCTGAGGATCGCAGAGGCCTGTCCGGCCTCACCGGCAGGCATCCGGTAGACCAGTTCAAAAGTCGAACGCCCGCCGGGCGAGAGGCTTGCAATGCCGTCGAAGGCAACGCGTGAGCCATCAATCCGTACCCTGGAGGGAATTGGATTCCCGACCAGCCGAGCCTGCACCGGCAACTGAATCAACAGGTCGAGGCTTCCACTGGGTCGCTCACCGTCATTGATGACCGTACAGACTAGGGTGGTACCGCTACCAAGCCGCACTGGATCATCAAGATCAGCAAGACTGAGCCGAATGCTAGCTTCTCGAAGTGATTGCGGACGAGCTGCCTGCGAACGAATCACAAGACACGCCTCATCAGCCACCATATTGCCACCGGGCAGGCCACTGAGGACGGTTCGCACACAGGCCCGGGTGCCGGGTGAATCGGTAAACGTGCCTGCGGCGGCAATTCCCCGGAAGTTGATCTGTCGCCGGACTGTTTCACCGGCCGCGATCGCCGGAATCGCCCACCGAGCATCCCCACGCCCCAGCGTGTAGCCGTCGGAAGCCTCGAGCGGCGTCAGCGGCACATCCCAGTTGACTTCAAGCGTCGCTTCAGACGCTGCCGTGCTGCCGATGTTCTTCACAACCACCACAAATTCTGCAGTCTCGCCAGCTGGGACTTCAGCCGGACCTGAGATGGCCACTTCAAAGG
>JBDQOY010000239.1:0-6082 GCA_040260935.1 Pirellulales bacterium | reverse complement strand
TTGATGCCCATTACGGCTGCGTCCTCGGGCATGTGATGAACAACTCCTACCGCCTCGGCGAGACAGTGCCGTTCAACGCGAAGGCGGGTCGCTTTGGAGACAATGCCGACGCGGCCGAGCACTTTGCCAAGTTGCACGACATCATGCGGGATGGGGTGGGCATTCCCGAGGATGCTGCCGAGTATCAGGTGGGGCCGATGCTCTCGTTTGACCCGGCGACCGAGCGGTTTGTTGGCGAGCATGCCGAGGCAGCGAACGGTTTGCTTAAAGATGAGAACAACCCGAATTTCCGCGTACCGGATGCAAGTGCTGTCTGACTCGAAAGGTCGATGAGTCCTCTGGTTTTCAAGCCGCGAGGAACTGACGGCAGGCCTGCTCTCGAGCGAAACGTTTCCGGTTGAGCTGCGAAACCTTTCAGCTGATCCGCCAGGAAATACCGCACAGCAAGTGGACAGGGCCGGGATCGAACCGGCGACACACGGATTTTCAGTCCGTTGCTCTACCAACTGAGCTACCTGTCCCGATCGGGCGGGAACCAAGGGGGCAAAAACCCGCCGGATTCCGTCCAAAACGTCCCCTATTCGTAAATTCAAACGCCCTGCCTGTCAACGATGGGCCGCCGGAACGCGTGATTGGGGCATTCCCGCTCCACCTGTCCGACCGACCGCGACGGGAGTAGTCGCTCGCTCGCCAGACTGTCGCTCAGGCGGCGACGCCGGCTCAGTCAACTGGCCGCCCGCTGCAACCGGTCGCGCACGGCAGCCCAGTCCGAATCGTCCGGCACGGCATCGACGACCAAGCGGTCGAGCCCACGCTGGTCGAGGGCATGCAGCGTGGCATAGAGCCCCTTGCCGTATGCTGCCGGCGTCTCGGGCATTGGTATCACCAGAAGGCCTGCGGAGGCTGCGAGTTCACGAACGGACGCGTGCGCCGGGAACCGCGATAGCCAGCCAACCCGCTGGCCTGCTGTCAGCAGAGCCTTCACCACGGCAGGGGCGTCGCTTGTCACCTCCAGCGGAGTTCGTGGCGCGTAGTGTCGCGGCTGCTGGCCGGGGCTGCGGGCCACGCTGGCACTCCCCTGCCCTGCTTCTGCTGAGGCTGCCGATGGTGCCTGTGGTGCAGTGGCAACGGTACAGCCAAGCACCTCACTGAGTTGGGCGGCCGAGATCGGGCCGGGCCGGAGAATGCGGGGCGGAGTCACCGTGCAGTCGAGGACCGTTGACTCCAGCCCGTGCTCACACGGGCCCGCATCCAGAATCATGCCGACGCGGTTGCCCAGGCCTTCCAGCACATGCTGCGCCGTGGTCGGTGAGACCGCCTCGGACCGGTTGGCACTTGGGGCAGCCAGTGGGCAGTCGGCCGCTTCAATCAGCTTTCGGGTTAGCAGCAGGCTCGGGCACCGGACCGCCACGGTCGCTCCTCCGGCGGTGACGCTGTCGGGAACGGCCGAGGTTTTGTTGACCACCAGCGTCAGCGGGCCAGGCCAGAAAGCGGCAGCTGCCCGTTCGGCTGCCTCGGGCCAGTCGCTGGCAAATCGTTTCGCCATCGCGACGTCAGCCACATGCACGATCAGCGGGTTGGTCGCTGGCCGCCCCTTGGCCCGAAAGATCAACGCGACGGCATCGGGGTCGAGTGCGTTGGCTGCCAGTCCGTACACCGTTTCCGTTGGAATGGCCACCAGTTGCCCACTAGCCAACCGCTCTGCCGCCGCCGCCAGGGCCGCCGCTGTCGCGGCAGGTGGCGGACTGGCAGCGTCTGGCCAGGTAACTTTGGCCAGCACCGGCAAGGGCGGACGATGAACAGGCACGGGCGACATGGCAGGGCCGGTTGCAGGGAGGGGGCAATCGGACCATGATGGCATCTTCACGAGCCCAGGCAACCGTCCCCCTTTTGGAGTGTTTTCCTGTGACTTCCGCGTCTTCTTCGTCCGCTCCGCGTGTTGGTGTCGTCATGGGCAGCCAGTCTGACTGGAAGACCTTGGAACGGGCGGCCCTTGTTCTCAGCGAGTTGGGTGTTCCGCACGAATGCGAGATTGTCTCGGCCCACCGCACGCCGGGAAAGTTGGCTAAGTACGCGGCAGAGGCGGCTGCTCGCGGCCTGCGGGTCATCATCGCCGGCGCTGGCGGGGCAGCCCATCTGCCCGGCATGCTGGCGGCGCAGACACATCTGCCCGTGCTTGGGGTACCGGTTGAGTCAGCTGTGCTCCGAGGGGTCGATTCCCTGCTCTCGATCGTGCAGATGCCCGCCGGCATTCCGGTGGGAACGCTCGCCATCGGCGGTGCCGGCGCAGCCAATGCCGCCCTCCTGGCGGTGTCAATTCTGGCACTGGACGATGAGAATCTGCGGCAGCGACTCATCGACTACCGCACTGCCCAAACGGAACGGGTGCTGGGAGATCAGTTGCCCTCAGTCACGCCGCCCGCAGGCTGAGCGGCCGAATTGAAGAGAGGACGGACCCGTCAGATGAATACCCACGCTCCCGCTCCAATTCTTCCCGGTGCCCTCCTCGGCGTCCTCGGTGGTGGCCAGCTGGGGGCGATGTTTGCCACCGCCGCGCGACGGATGGGCTACCGGGTGGCTGTCATCACCGACACGGCAGACTGTCCAGCCGCCCGCCATGCCGATCGGCTGCATGTCGGCAGGTATGACGATCTTGCCTTTCTGACACAGGCGGCTGCGGGGCTGGCGGTGGTCACCTTTGAGTTTGAAAACGTGCCCGCGGCGGCGGGTGAGGCCCTGGCAGCAGCGGTGCCGGTACGGCCCCACCCCAGTGTTCTCTCCACCACGCAGAATCGCGCCAGCGAAAAGGCTTTTCTGGTCGAGCGTGGCATTCCCTGTGGCCGGCATGCCGTGGTCGAGTCGATTGCCGAACTACAGGCCGCTGTGGCAGAGATCGGACTGCCAGCGGTGCTGAAGACAGCCGCCTTCGGCTATGACGGCAAGGGGCAGCGGATCATTCGCGCGCCCGCAGCAGCGGAGGCCGCCTGGGAGAGCCTCGGGGCTGTTCCCTGCGTCCTGGAAGAATGGATCGATTTTTCCTGTGAGCTGTCGGTGGTGGCTGCCCGTGGGCTTGATGGTGCGGTCAATGCCTTTCCGGCGGTTCGCAATGATCATGCCAACCACATTCTCGATGTCAGCTCGCTGCCTGCCGGCCTCCCAGTGGAAGTGCTCGGTGAGGCAGAGCATCTGGCTGCAACGGTGTTGTCGGAACTCGATGTTGTCGGCGTTGCCGGCGTGGAGTTTTTCTTGACTGCCGACGGCCGGCTGCTGGTCAATGAAATCGCGCCACGAACACACAACTCTGGGCACCTCACCATCGAAGCCTGTCCCACGAGCCAGTTCGAACAGCAGGTGCGAGCCATCTGTGGGCTGCCGCTCGGCGCAACGCAGGTGCTTGCCCCGGCGGCGATGGCCAACCTGCTGGGAGACCGGTGGGCCAACGGCGAGCCCGACTGGCCCGCGGCACTGGCCGTGCCCGGCGTTGGCCTGCACCTCTACGGTAAGGCTGAACCCCGGCCCGGACGCAAGATGGGGCACCTTACGGCTACTGCCGCCACCGCCGAGCAGGCGATTGCCGCCGTGCGGCAGGCGCGGGATGCCCTCGGCTGAGTCAGCCCTACTGCGGGGTGAGTTGGCGGCCCTTCCATGAGGTGGACAGCCCGAGCCCGCGGCGGACGAGGGCGTACCACTGGATGCCCAGAAACAGCACAATCGCCAGCGGGTGCAGCAGGCTGCTGCCGAGGCTTTGCCGAAACCGCATCACCCCCAAGAGCCGCGGAAGATAACTGAGGATGCAGGCGAACGCGGCAACGGCCATCGGCCAGCCGGACGGCACCAGCCCCGCGAGCCAGAGGCCGAGCAGTCCGGCCGGCAGCACCTGCCCCCCGGCCAGCAGCAGCGTGAAGGGAACGATTGTCCGCGGGCTGCCGATGCCTTCGGTGGCATTCTTGGCAAGGCCGCCAAAGACCTCGCGGCTGGTCTCATACATGCGGCAGGTGGCGGTGGTAGTGGCATCAAAGATATCGGTCTGCAGGCCCGCCCGGCGGAACGCCCGTGGCAGCATCACGCCGTCATGCAGTGACGCGCGAATGGCTGCATGGCCCCCGGCCTGTCGGTAGGCCGCCTGCGTGGTGATGAAAAACTGGCCACAGCCAGCGGCAAGTGCCGGGCTCAGGGATGTCCGGCTGCGGCCCAGGGGCAGAAAGCCGAGCAGAATAAAGTGAATCAGCGGGAGCAGGAGCCAGGCGAGGAAAGCTGGCGTTTCCTGGAGGGGAAAGCCGCTGACGAGGCCACCACCTGACTGCCGCAGAAAGGCAACGGCTTGGGCGATCGCATCTGGCCTAACCCGCACGTCGGCATCGAGAAAGACCAGCGTCGGCTGCTGGGCTGCATCGGCCAACTGCTGACAGGCATGCTGCTTGCCGCACCAGCCAGCCGGAAGCGGCTGGCCGTGTACCAGCTGCACCCGGGGGTCACGGGCAGCCCAGGCAGCGACCCGCTGGGCGGTGTCGTCGGTGCTGGCATCGTCGAGAATCTGCAGTTCAAGTTCGCAGGCACGACTGGCCAGCACACACTCGATCAGGCCGTCGATCACGGCGGCCTCGTTGCGTGCCGGCACCAGCACCGAGACAGGCGGGGCCCCAGGGGCTGGCTCCGGGCTGCGGTGAAACTGTTTCAGGTTGGCCAGCATCAGTCCGGCAGGAAGCCCCGCCAAGACGACCGCGGCAACCGCACCGACCGCAACCAGCACCGTTGGGAAGTCACTCACAAGGGCTCCTCACCGTGCGCTGGATTGAACCGGTGGCCTGTCAGCCACGCCCGCAGGCGCCGGATGCAATCATAGGCTGCCCCGACTCCAGTGCGGCCGGTCGCCAGGCGGGTGAATGCCGCCGGGTCGCGGCTAATTGCGGCAGCCGCCAGGCTATCTTGGGTCTGCTCCAGCACGCGGGTGAGGTGGTCGTTCCAGTCGTTGGCCGTGCGGTCGGGAAAGGCCTCGATGCGTTGTGGCGGGCCAAAGGCGACGAGTGCCTCGGGCAGTCGTTCGTCCCAGAACGGATATTCAACGGCGAAGGGAATCACCAGCCCCCTCGGAGCAGCTGCGGCAACATGGCCGACACCCGGGCGAATTGCGACCGGGCGTTGACGGGGGTCGGCAAAGGTTCCTTGGGCGGTAACCCAGAACAGCACGTCGTCCCGCTTCAGTGCCGCCTTGGCCAGTCGGAGGAAGCGGGCAGCTCCCTTCCAGGAGTCGGGTTCAATGCCGAGGAAGCCGATGCGCTCGAGGAAGGAATATTTCCCCAGGGCTGCCGCGTCGATCGGTCCGTAGTTGAGGCGATCAGGATAGAGCCGCTCGGCAACCGCCAGAAAAATCAGTGGATCCCACCAGCCGGGGTGATTGGTGTAGAGCAGCACCGGTTCGCCCTCGATCGACGGGGCCGCAGGCTGGTTGGCATCAGCCGGTGTCAGCAGGCGCACGGCATGGAAGTGCCGACGCAGGTAGCGGCGGACGTACCACATGAACCAGCCATGGAGCCGCCTCGCATACGGGGGAAGGTCCTCCCGGTCGCGTGGCGATGGCTCCGCCTGGCCGGTTCCCGCCGGCGTCATCATGATGCGGCGACGCTGCTGGCGGGGCTGCCGACCGGCTCGACGATGCGGTCTTGGTCAACACAGTCGCCGGCAATCCAGCCCGACATCATCACCATCGGCATGCCCGGCCCAGGATGGGCAGAACCACCTGCGAGATAGAGCCCCTCAATGTCGGGCGAGCGATTGGCCGGCTTGAAGGCCCCGAGGAACTTGCCGTGACTAGCCAGCCCATAAATCGCCCCATCAAGCACCTGGTAGCGATCCTGAATGTCCTGTGGCGTGAGGGCATGTTCGGTCACGATGTGCTGCTCAAGATTTTCCAGGCCGGCGGTCTGCTGGAGCTTGTCAATGATCCGCTTGCGGTAGGCCGGCAGCATCTTTGCCCAGTTATGGTGCGGTCGCAGGTAAGGGGTGTGCACCAGCACGTAGAGTGCCTCGCCGCCTGGCGGGGCCACCTCGGGCTCTGAAATGGCGGGGGCGCAGACGTAGCAGG
>JBDQOY010000238.1:0-4295 GCA_040260935.1 Pirellulales bacterium | reverse complement strand
TTCCTCTACCATGCGATCAAAGCCGGCCTCGACATGGGCATTGTCAATGCTGGCCAACTCGCGGTCTATGAGGAGATCGAGCCCGACCTCCTCGAGGCTCGGGGCGTTTACGGATTCTTCGCAGCTAATAGCGACGGTGACGACATTGTGCTCTACAGCGACGATGAACGCACCGCCGAACTGGGCCGGGTGCATACGCTGCGGCAGCAGTGGGAACGCCGGGGCCAGGACACCTTCCACGCACTCGCTGACTTCATCGCTCCAGTCTCAAGCGGCCGGAAGGATTACCTCGGCGGTTTTGCCTGCACGACCGGTCACGGCTGCAGTGAGATCGCAGCCCGCTACGACCGCGAGCACGACGACTACAACTCGATCATGGTCAAGGCGCTCGCTGACCGGCTCGCCGAGGCCTTTGCCGAATGGCTGCACAAACGGGCCCGCGATGACTGGGGCTTTGGCGCAACAGAGGCGCTCGACAACGACGCCCTGATCGTCGAAGCCTATCGGGGCATTCGGCCGGCCCCCGGTTATCCGGCCTGTCCCGATCACACCGAAAAGCCCGGACTCTTCCGGTTGCTCGGGGCAGAGGAAGCCGCTGGCATGCAGCTGACCGAGAGTTTCGCCATGACACCGGCGGCCAGCGTCTGTGGACTCTACTTCGGCCATCCTGAAAGCCGATACTTCGCAGTAGACCGGATTACCCGTGAACAGGTTGAAGCCTACGCCGCCCGCAAAGGCATGCCGGTAGCCGATGTGGAGCGGTGGCTCGCCCCCAATCTCGGCTACGACCCGTAAACCTTGCTGCCGCTGATCCTTGTCCGCGTCGCCGGCATCTTCTGAGGATCGTTCCATGCCCCGCCGTCGCCCGACTCCTGAGGCTGCCTCGCCAGCGACCGCCACACCACGGCGGTCACGGATTCGGCGGATCGCCTACGACGGCGGCCAGGTCAAGCCACTGACGCAGGTCCGCTTTGTCGAACTCAGTGACAGGTTCCTTGCCTACGTCACCCACGAGCGGGGCCTGGCTGAGAACACCCAGGCTGCCTATCGACGAGACCTCGAAACCTTTGCTCGCTGGCTCGGGGGTCGGAACCCGCTGCGGGTCACCATTCAGAATCTCGGCGATCACCTCAGCGACCTGTCCCGCCAGGGTCACGCCCGGGCCAGCATCGCCCGCCACGCTGCAACGCTGCGGAGCTTTCATGCCTTCCTCCAGTTGGAAGGCGTTCGGACCGACAACCCAGCAGAGCAGCTCGTCCTTGCCCGCCCAGACGACACCATCCCCGGCGTCCTCACGCCTGCTCAGGTCGACCGCCTGCTTGGCAGCCCGTCGGCCTTCACTGCTGCCGGCAGTCGGGACCGGGCACTCCTCGAACTGCTCTACGCCACTGGCTGCCGGGCATCAGAGGTCTCTGCCCTGCGACTGGATGACCTGCACCTTAACGAACAGTTCTGTACCTGCCACGGCAAAGGCAACAAGGAGCGGGTCGTGCCGCTGGGAGGACGGGCCTGCACTGCGATCTCGACATGGCTCGAGAACCATCGACCGGATGTCGCCGATCGTGGCCATGAGCCCGGCTGGGTCATCCTCTCAAGCCGGGGCAATCGCCTTTCAAGGATGCGAATCTGGGAGATTGTTCGCCACCATGCCTCCGCGGCAGGGCTTCCTCCTGACATCTCCCCGCACACCCTCCGGCACAGCTTTGCCACCCACCTTGTCGCTGGCGGCGTCGACCTGCGACATGTGCAAGAGATGCTCGGCCATGCCAGCATCGCGACCACCCAGCGGTACACCCATGTCGACTCAGGCCGGCTCAAGAGCATCCACGAGCAGTACCACCCCCGGCGATAGGGTTAGCGGCCCACCGGTGGGCCACTTCATTCAGCCGACGGTGGCGCAAAGGTGATTTTCTTGATCATCTCGATCAGCCGCCCATCATCGATTCGCCCCGACACCGCCGTAATCGCACTGATCACATTGGCGTAATCCAGGTCATACGCGCAGTCGAGTTCTAACTCAATATCGTCGGCAGCCGCTCCCGACGCATCGACAATACCGGCGACCCGTCGCCGCAGGTCATTGAAATCCGCAACCGGCTCGCCATTCATGCTGATGCCGGCCAGGCTGCCATCAGGCTGGGCATCCAGCCTGACTTTGATCGGCGGAACTTGCAGGTCTTCGGTCGGCTGTCCCGCCGACTTCCCCAGCGGCATCCGGATGTCGAAGTCGCCCTCTGGAGCGATGATGTTGAGGGTGAGCATGAAAAAGATCATCAACTGAAACACGACGTCGATCATCGGCGTCATGTTGATGGCGACTTTTTCGAGGCGGCGGCGGGGCAGGGCAGGCATGAGGTCACTCCGGCTCATAGTGGGCACGGAGGGCAAACCGCTCAAAGCCCTCTTCCTGACAGGCACGTATCACCTGCTGGACATCACCCGTGCTGGCCCGGCCATCAGCCCGGACGATCACGGTTGCCTGTTTGGGGTCTTTACCGGCAGCAACGATGATTTCCCGCTCTCGCCGGAGGGGCGTGGTGATCTGATCAACCGGCACAATCTCACCGGCGTAGAGCACGCCACCCGTCGCGGTCAACTGCATCGTGATCGGTGTCTCAAGCACGCCTTCGGCAGGCTTCGCCAACTGACTGGCCGGAAGCTGAATCCGCTCATCCTGCTCCGCTTCACTAAAGTTCAGCACAAACATGAAGAACGTAATCAACTGAAACGTGACGTCGATCATCGGCGTCATGTCATTCTCAACGGTCGCCGGGCCGGTTGTTTTTCGTGTCACGGTTGCGTCATCCTCATCCCAGCCGGCAGCCACGTCCATCGGCGAACGGGCATCACTTCTTCACCACAGGCACCTTTGCAATCAACCGCACCCCTTCTGCCTCGATATCACTGGTGAATCGCTCCAACCAGTTGCGAAACAGACTGAAGCAGGCCACCGCCGGAATCGCAAGCCAGAGCCCAATGAGGGTGGTGACGAGCGCCTGTGAAATGCCTGTCGCCAGTTCCGCCGGCTTCGGCTGGGTAGCCGATTGGGCAATCACTGTGAAGGCACTCACCATGCCACTGACGGTGCCGAGCAGTCCGAACATCGGCGCAAGCGCCCCGACCAGTGAGACATAACTGATTTTGTGCTCCAGCCGCATCGTTTCCTCAGCCTGGGCCTCCCGCATGGCGTCGAGCGATTGCTGATAGCCGACCTGAAGCTTCACCAGTCCCGCAGCCAGCACCCGGCCAAGCGGGGAATCGTCTGCCTTGGCAAGTTCGTAGGCCTGCTGAAACTCTTTTCTGCCCAGATGCGACTCAAACCCCTCGATCAGATCCGGGGGCATCAGCACAGCCCGGCGCAACTGCAGGAAACACATCACCAGCAGGGCCACCAACCCAAACGACAGCCCCAGAAAGACGATCACGAACGTGGGGCCGAGCGCCCTGACGTAGTAGACCAGCAAGTTCGGCGGTGCTGCCGAGGTCGCGTCGGTTACCGGGGCGGGGTCTGCAACCCGACCGGCCGGCGGTGCAACCTCGCCGACGGCTACTTTTCCTGCGGCATCTCCGGGCGGCGCCGATTCCTGGCCACGCCCCTGGGTTGCCCAGAGGGTGCTACTCAAGCCAACTACCAGGACACCTACCCACAGCCGGACGCTGCTTGTTTGCATCGCTGCTCCATCCCTGACGAATTCGGGTCTGCCGCCGACGCGCATCCTGACGCGTCAGCTTTACGGGCCACCAGAGCCCACAGGATACCGTCAGCGGCAGAACCACGCCAAGCCGAGCCCTGGGTTAGGTGCCATCGGCCGACAACGCAGCGGCCCACCGACTGGCAGGATACTGCTGCTCAAGGCGACGGCGGGCCTCGGCCGCCCGCTGCGGGTAGCCTCCCTCACGCCAAAGCGCCACCAATTGCGCAAGCGCCTCGGCATGCAGGGCAGGATCCCCCGCATAGACCAGGTCAATTGTCAGATAGGCCACGAGCGCATCCTGCTGCTGGTCGGCTGCCAGACAGGCCTTCCCGAGCAGGCCGTACCCCGCAGCGATCAGCCGCTCTGCCTGCCGATCACCGCTGGCGGGAGCCTCGGCTGCGGCGAGCACCTGGCGAATCGCCACCACCGCCTCAACCGGCCGCTGCTGCTCGACGAGGCTGCCGGCACTCCCCAACTCCGCAGCCCATTTCTCCCGCTGACTGGCGGTATCGCCCGCCCGAATCGCCAACGCCCGCTGGAACGCCGCCGTCGCTTCCTGTGGACGCCCCGCCCCCAGCAACGCATCGCCCTCCAGGCGGG
>JBDQOY010000237.1:0-6668 GCA_040260935.1 Pirellulales bacterium | reverse complement strand
TCGATAAAGTCGGCCGGGATGAGCTGCCTGCCCTTGTAGGTGCCGTTGTTTGCAACAAGCAGGCCCCACTTCAGCATGTCGCGCGACCGCATGCTGCTGCCAGCGGCCGATTTTGGGAGTCCGCTGATGTCGTCCTCCCAGGCGTACGACATGATGCCAAGACGGTCGAGCAGTTCTGTCTTGATGAACTGCTCTGCAGCGTCGGGCACGACGGCATTGAGCACCTGCATGGTGAGGGCTGGGTCTGTGCCTTGGTATTTGAAGGGCCGCGGGGCAGGCCCGATTGCTTTGGTTGCCTGAAGCAGTGCACGGACCTGCAGCGGCCCGCGGACAGCCTCGGTGTTTTTCCTGAAAAGCTGTGATGTCTCATCGGGGATACGGATGCCTGATTGCATGGTCATCACCTGGGCCAGGGTGATTCGGTCGGCACCATCAGTGAGCACATTGCCATCGAGATTCTCGAAGAATGAGACGATGGGCCGGTCAAGGTCAGCCATGGTCAAGTGCCCCAGTTGGATCGCCCGTCCAATAGCGAGAGCGGTATACGACTTGGTGATTGACATCTGGTAGTGGGGATAGTTGAGGCGGCCCCGACGGAAATAGGATTCAAAGAGCAACGTGCCACCCTGGCAGATCAGCAGGCTGTCAACTTCGCCGTGTTCGCCACGGGCGATCTCTTCAGCAAAGGCGACGATGGGTGAAGACCGCCCTGCATCAGTGCCAAGTTCACCGACGGCAATGCCATCCTTGAGGTCAATTGGGCTGGTGTCGATAAAGGCAGTCTGGAGATCCGCGATTTTTTGCTCGGCTTGATAGGAGACGTCAGCTGCCCGCAGGTTGTCGATCGCTGGCGGCTGGGGGTCTGCGGCCGCGCCAGAGGCGACCGACAGGCAGAGCAGTGGGACAAGAAAGGCGGCCACGAAGGCGAGGAATCGAGAGGGATTCATCGAACGGTTGCCTTGAAGAAAAAGAAGAATTTGGTCGACAGGATGGGCTGTGGGGTGCTAGTTCCGGTCACCCCAGAGTCGGGGTGGTGGCGTGAGGGCCGGCTTCTCGTCGCCAGCCGTATGTCGAATGGCTCGGCAACTTACAAAATTACGATGGTGGCAGCAGTTTCTGGTGGCGGAGCCGCCTCGCGTGTAAGGAGGGGCCCCAGCTGCACGTATGCTTCGGTCGGTTGTTTGAGTTAGAATTCTTTGGCTTCCGTTGGCGAGCACAGGCAGCTGAGCGGCGACGGGTCTTGGACGCCTCGTCGATTGCTTCTACGGATTGCCGCCTCGCTCCATGAGGGGGTGAGTCAGGCAGAGCAGTTTCTTCATGTCGAATCTGGGAAAATAAGGAGTCTCATATGCAGTCAGGTCGTCGTCAATTTTTGCAGTCAGCCGGCTCAATGGCAGCAGCAGGGTTCTTTTTGGGGACTGGCCGCCAGGGCTTTGCGGCGGCGTCGGCTGCGAATGACCGGCCGGTCTTTGCGACGATTGGCCTGCGGAATCAGGGCTGGACGATCACAAGCAAGTCACTCAAGTTCGCTGACTTCGCTGCTCTCGCCGACGTTGATGCCAATGTGCTGGGCGCCGTCGCAGAGAAGACGGCTGCCAAACAGACGCACAAGGCCGCGATCTATAACGACTATCGTGAAATCCTTGATCGCAAGGATATCGACGCGGTCATGATCGCCACGCCCGACCACTGGCACACGAAGATTGCCATCGAGGCGATGCACGCGGGGAAGGACGTCTACTGTGAGAAACCACTGACAGTCAGCATCGATGAGGGCAAACTGATCGAGCAGGCGGTCAAGCAGACCGGCCGGGTGTTCCAGGTGGGCACCATGCAGCGGACGGAGTTTAACGACCGGTTCCTCAAAGCAGTTGCGTTGGTCCGTGCCGGGCGAATTGGCACGGTCAAAAAGGTCACCTGCGGAATCAACGGTATGACCTCATCGCCGCCGCTTCCGGCGATTGCCCCGCCGGAGGGCCTCGACTGGGACCGCTGGCTGGGGCCAGCACCGCATTCGCCCTACCGAGCGCTCCCGGAAATGCGGAAAGGCTATGGCGGCGGGGTTCCCCTCTATAGCAACTGCCACTATGCCTTTCGGAACTGGTTTGAGTATTCAGCCGGCAAGATGGGCGACTGGGGCGCCCATCACGTCGACATCGCCTGCTGGGCCCTTGGGGCCGAGGCGACTGGGCCGACGAGCGTGACACCGCTCGACTACGAACTGCCGGTTGAATACAAGGACGGCTACGCCACCGTCCACGACCGCTACAACGTGCCGACGACGTTTCAGATTCGGGCGGCCATGCCGAATGACGTGGAGTTGATCATCACCAGCGAAGGCGACAACGGCATCATGTTTGAAGGCACCGAGGGGCGGTTCTTTGTCAATCGCGGGAAGCTGGTGGGGAAGCCGGTGGAAGATCTAGAAGCAAATCCGCTGCCCGATGATGCAGTGGAGACCATCTATGGCGGGCCGGTGCCACACAACCACACCGTCAATTTTATCGAGGCGATGCAGAGCCGGAAGCAGCCGATTTCTGATGTCTGGTCACACAACCGGATGCTGGAGATCTGCCACCTCGGCAACATTGCCATGCGGCTAGGCCGGGAGTTGAAGTGGGATGCCGCCAAGCGAGAAATCATCGGCGACGACCAGGCCAGCGGTTTCCTGGGCCGCGAATACCGCAAGGGGTACGGGATCGACGTCTGAGTGGGCGTGGCCGACCGCTTGCAGCGGGCTTGCTAAGGAGAGGATATGTCATGAGGGGCAAGATGAGGTTTCGAACTTCGTTGGGGTGTCTGGTGGCCGTCTGGGGATTGGCCTCAGTGGTTGATGCCGCAACGCCGAACGTGGTGCTGATCTTCACCGACGATCAGGGGTACGGCGATCTCGGCTGCTTCGGCTCGGAGACGATCCGCACCCCCAATATTGATCGGTTAGCAAGGGAAGGCCGGAAGTTCACGAACTTCATGGTCGCCTCGCCAGTCTGTTCACCCTCCCGGGCAGCCCTGATGACCGGCTGCTATCCCAAGCGGGTTGGGCTCCATCAGCATGTGCTCTTTCCGACATCGACCACAGGCCTGAACCCGTCGGAGCACACCATCGCCGACCATCTCAAGGGGCTTGGCTATGCCACCGCCTGTTTTGGCAAGTGGCACCTCGGGCATTATCCAGAGGTGTTGCCACGGGCCCATGGCTTCGACACCTATCTTGGAATCCCCTACTCGAATGACATGAGCCATCCGGACAACAAGGGCCGGCCCAAGGGCGGGTATGGCGGACTGGATGCCCTCTGGAAGGATCCGGAATCGGTGAGCAAGTGGAATACGCCGCTCATAAAAAATGAAGACATCGTTGAACTCCCGGTCGATCAGCGGACCGTCACCCGCCGCTACACCCAGGCTGCGATTGACTTTATCACCGAGCACAAGGACGGCCCGTTCTTTGTGTACCTGCCGCATTCGATGCCACACATCCCGCTCTATGTGCCGGATGATGTCCGCGACCCCGATCCCCATCGGGCCTATATCAACACGATCGAACACATTGATGCTGAAGTTGGTCGGCTGCTCGACACGCTCGACAGCCTCAAGCTTACCGACACCACCTACGTCATCTATGCCACCGACAATGGCCCGTGGTTGCGGTTCGCGCACCACGGTGGCTCAGCCGGGCCGCTGCGAGATGGCAAGGGGACGACCTTTGAAGGTGGCCAGCGAGTGCCTTGCCTGATTCGGGGGCCTGGCGTGCCGGCGGGTACGGTCTGCGGTGAGCTGACGGGAACGATTGATGTTCTGCCAACCGTCGCAGCTTTGACGGACAGTGACTTGCCGAATGACAGGAAAATCGACGGCCTCGATGTGTCTGGTCTGTGGACTGGAAAAGAGACAGAGTCGCCTCGCGATGAGTTTCTCTATTACTCTTCGCACGGAATTATCGAAGGGATTCGGAAAGGATTCTGGAAACTGCTGATCAAGCAGCCCCGGAAACCGGGGAAGGACCAGGACGCGAAGGATCCGTCGAGGGAGATTCTGCTGTTCAATCTTGCGACTGATCTCGGCGAGCAAAAGAACGTGGCCGAGGATCACCCCATGATCGTGGCTGACCTTGGGATGCGGATGATCGAACTCGATACGGAAATTGGCCAGAACGCTCGGAAGACGTGGGAAAAGCCCAAGTGACACGAGAGCACCAGCACGGTGGGGGGCATCGCAACGTCTCGTGGCGCCAGAATGGCCGAGACCACTTCTTCAAACCGGATCGGGAGTCCGGGGCTGAAGACGTTGAGAAGGCGACAAAGGCCTGGCGAGGCAGGCTTGCGTGGGCCCTGATCACTGCCCTCGTCTGCAGTGCGACCCCGAGGGCTTTCGCTGACGAGCCGGCCACACAGCCGCTCTCCGCTGACTGGACGCAGCGAGAGTTCTGGCAGACCACCTCAGGGAAGCCGGTGCCGGACGGCTGGCAGTTCGCTAACGGGGTCGTCTCACTTGTCGATCCAAAGCGAGGAGGCAATATCGTCACGCCACCATTGCCGCCCGACTTTGAGCTTTCGTGGCAGTGGCGGATTGAAAAGGGAGTGAATAGCGGGCTGAAGTATCGGGTTCGACGGCATGGAGAGGACATTTATTTCAATCAATATATCGGCCCTGAGTATCAGATCATCGATAGCAAACCGACCGATGAATCGAAGGGTTCTACGGGAGCAATCTACGGATTAGTGGGGCCGGTTCGGGAAAAGGTGCTTCGTCCCCCGGGGCAGTGGAACCAATCTCGGGTAGTGGCACTGGGTGATCATCTTGAGCATTACCTCAATGGGACACTCGTTGCCTCGGCTGTCACCGCGGGGCCAGCATGGGAGGCAACAGTTGCGTTAAGCAAGTTTTCTGGGACGGTTGATTTCGGGGGTGGTCCTTCCATGGGCCGCATTATGCTGACGAATCATGGTGGCCGGGTAAGGTACAAGGCGTTCCAATTTGTGTCACGAGACCGGCCGGTCGTCGAAGAGCCACCACGGTCTGGGCCATTTCTCGCGAATGCCAGTCGTAACAGTTGGGCAGATCAAGACAGCATTGTCATTTGGACGCGAACGACCCGAACACCTGAGATGCGAGCTGACGGCCTACCCTTCGTTGCGGTGTCAACGAAGGAGGCGGCAGAACTTGCCCGCCTGCGAGACGCCGACAGGCTGCTCGCCGTGCAGTTGCCACCAGGGGCGACCCTTGACGAGATGTTTGGGGCCTGCCCAGGAGCAGCCGGTCGGGTGCGGCTCTCGTATTACCCAGAGGGTAACCATCATCAGATCAAGCATGCCGACTGGAAAGAAACGGTCGCTGCGTCGGACTACACGGCTCAGTGGAAGCTGGAGGGCCTCGCCGCAGACACGCGATACGTCACCGTGATCGAAGCCCAGACCACGGAGGGTGAGCCCGCCGACGTGCAGCGTGGCGGATTTCGGACGCCGCCGCGGCAGGGGCAGGCCGAGCCTCTAGCCTTCTGCGTGACCACCTGCCATGACTTCATTCGTCGTGACGACGGCCTGAAGGGGCACAAAATCTACGCTGCGATGAGCAGGCTTGCCCCTGACTTTGTGGTGCATGCGGGTGACATTGAGTATTACGATAAGCCCGATCCGTGGGCCTTCACCAAAGAGCTGATGCGGTTCAAGTGGGGCCGGCTCTTTGCGCTCCCTGCCAACCGCGACTTCTACAACTCCACGACCAGTTACTTCATCAAGGACGATCACGACACCCTGGCTGACGACTGCTGGCCGGGCCAGACCTACGGGACCGTCACCTTTGGAGAAGGGGTGCAACTGTTCAATGAAGAGCAGTTCCCGAGTCGGAATCCCCGTTATGCGAACATTTCCTGGGGACGAGATCTGGAGATCTGGATTCTCGAAGGACGCGATTACCGCAGTGCCAATACCGCGGCTGACGGCCCTGAGAAAACGATTCTGGGAACAGCCCAGAAGGCCTGGCTGTTTGACACGTTGGCGAAGTCAAAAGCCCGCTTCAAGTTGGTCTTCAGCCCCACGCCGATCGTCGGGCCCGACCGTGACAAAAAGTATGACAACCATGCCAATGAGGTTTTTGCCTGGGAGGGGCGTGAGCTGCGTCAGCGGCTCAGTGCGATTCCTGGAGTGATCGTTTTCTGTGGTGACCGGCACTGGCAGTACGCCTCGGTTGACGGCGAGACCGACCTCTGGGAGTTCGGCTGCGGCCCGGGTAGTGAAAAACACCAACTTGGCTGGAAGCCGGGCGACCAGCGGCCCAGCCACCGGTTCCTGCGGGTGGCCGGCGGCTTTCTCTCCGGAGAACTGACCTATCCAGAGCCAGGGCAGCCGACCCTCACGATCAGCCATCGTGATGTCGACGGGGGTGAACAGAGCCGGTTTGTGTTTCCGCAGTCCGATCCGGACAGGTAACCCCAAACATTGAGCCTCGCCCTCTTCGCCGGGCAGTGGGGTAGAATCCTGTCATGATCAAAAACACAGCGTTATTCGCCGACCAAGTCGAACAGGACCGCTGGGAGCGTCTGCAGCGAATGAGTCCCGCCGAGTCGATTGCGATTGGCGAAGCCCTGCTCACATCCGAGATCATGCTGCTCGCAGAATTTTCAGACGATGATCATCCGCAGAGCCTCGCGGTGTCGCTGGGAATCTCCCCAC
>JBDQOY010000236.1:0-10070 GCA_040260935.1 Pirellulales bacterium | reverse complement strand
TCGGCTTCGAACTGTCCGAGGCCTATGCCGACCAAATCCGCAAGCGGCTCGCCTCCATTCAACTCGGCCAACCGCTCGACGGGGCCCCAGAGCCACTCAAGAGCGTCCCCCCAACCGCCCAAGGGCGCCGCCTGCAGCCACGGCCCCGCCGCCCGCGGAAGCCTGCCTGAGTTCCCTCCGCCTGTCAGGGTTGCCTTCTCCGGGCAAGCCGTGTTGAATCACGGATCCAGCGACTGCATCGCTGCAGCGTCTTTTTCCTTTCCACGCAGCACCTCTGTTGAAAGCCCCTCACCATGAAATACGGCATCAATCTCTTGCTCTGGACCGACCGCATGCACGACGGCCTGATGCCGGTGCTGGAGCAGGTGAAAGCGATGGGCTACGACGGCGTTGAATTGCCGATGTTTGACCCCAACGAACAACTCTTCACCGACTGGGGCAAAAAACTGGACGACCTCGGCCTGGAACGGACGGCGGTGACCATTCGTGGCGCGGGTGACAACCCGATCAGCCCCTCGGCAAGCGTCCGAGAAGCCGCCGTCAACGCCATGAAAAAGACGGTCGACTGCTGCCAGGCAGCTGGCGTCTCGCTGCTGGCGGGCCCCACCCATTCCGCGATTGGGGAGTTCTCTGGATCAGGCCCCACTGACGATGAGTTCAAGTGGGGTGTCGACACCATGCAACAGGTTGCCGACCACGCGGCTGCCGCCGGTGTGACGATTGTCACGGAATACCTCAATCGGTTTGAAAACTACTTTCTCACCAGTGTCGAGCAGACGGTTGCATTCATCACGGCGGTCGATCACCCAAACGTGCGAATGATGTACGACACTTTTCACGCCAACATCGAAGAGAAGGATCTCACCGCAGCGATAACCGCAGCGATGCCTTGGACCAAGATTGTCCACATCTCCGAGAACGACCGCAGCACGCCCGGGCAGGGGCACGTCGCCTGGGATAAAACCTTCGACGCGATCAAGGCCAACGACTGGGACGGCTGGATGGTCGTCGAGGCCTTTGGGCTGGCGTTACCGGCAATTGCTGCCGCCACGAAGATTTGGCGAAAGATGTATACCTCCGAAGAGCAGCTCGCCAGTGATGGCCTCGCCTTCATGAAGGCAAACGTCGCCAAGCGTTGGTCCTGATTCGAGATTGGCTGCAGCCGCACCCAATCTGACTGGCTGCTGGGTGACTGCTGGCGGGAGATGCTGCAACGATGAGTTCGTCACAGAAACCCGACAAGCCGTCTGCGGGATTTCAGGCCTCGCCTGACGACGGTGGCATGTCGATCGACCGTCTCGCACAGGCTTTCGCGGCCATGATGGGCGAGCAGGATCCCTACCAGCCCACCGCGACTCAAGCGTCCCCGGTGGCACAGGTAGATGCTTCCCCTGACCTTGATGAAGCCACCTGTGCTGCTGATACCACCGCCGACACCGCCTGCCGGGTCAGCCCCCGATCAATTCTTGAAGCCCTGCTCTTTGTCGGCCTGCCAGCAGGAGCGCCGCTCTCCAGTCGTCGGGTCGCCGGCCTGATGCGAGGTGTGCGGGCCGCGGAAATTGATGCCCTGGCTGAAGATCTCGCCCGGCAGTATCAGAGCAACAACTGCCCCTATGAGGTGGTCTCGCAGGAGAGCGGCTGGGTCATGCGTCTGCGGGCCGAGTACCGCCAGTTCGGGGCTGTACTCGAGGCGCGGACCCGCCGGGTGCGGCTCGATGCTGCCGCCCTCGATGCCCTTGCCTTAGTGGCCTGGAATCAGCCGGTGGCCCGGGACCGCTTGGCCGAACTTGGGTGCGATGCCAGCCCGGCGGTGCTCCGACAACTGGTACGACGGGGCCTGCTGGAACTGGTGAAGCTGCCAGCAGACGGCGACGACACGGAGGAGGAGGTGCCGCACTTCCGCACCACGCCACGGTTCCTTGACGTATTCAACCTGCGAGCGCTTGCCGACCTGCCTAACCCACACGAGCCTCCACGCTGACACCCGCCGCGGCCTGCCCGCTTACTCAGCAGTCAGCCAGGCGGCGACAGCCCGCAAGGCCTCCTCACGGCTGGTGATCAGCCCATCCAGTTGGCTGACCCGAAGTTTTTTCAGCACCTGCCCCACCGTGGGCCCGGGCGGCACCCCACAGGCGAGCAGATCATTGCCGCTGAGCAACTCGGGGGGAGCAAGTTCAGCGAGCGGCCGAACCACCTGCTGACTGATCCAGGCGGCAGCCTCGCCCCCGGTGCCAGCTAGTGCGGCGGATGCCCGCAGCAGATCGGCCAGTTGAAACCGCCACGGATGGCCCAACCACGGCTGCAGGGACGACCAAGGCCTGCGTTCGAGTTCTGGAACCGAACCTTCCGTACCGATCGCAGCGACAGCCTCCACCAGCCAGACAGCCAGTTTTCGTTCCTGATTGGAGAGCCGCAGCCGCTGGCTGATGCGGTCGACTGCAGGCGGATCACCGTTGCAGAGAACGGCTAGGGCCAACGGCAGCCCCGGCTCATCGAGGGCATCAATGGTCGCCGCAGCAGTCTGCCAGAAGGCGGCATCGACAGTGCTGAACGCATGGAAGACCGGGCCGACAAGTCCTGTCTCAACGAGCAGGCTGATCGCCCGCCCCCGGCCGGGGCGGGAGCACATCGTTCGCAGTTCGGCCGCAATTCGCTCTGGGCTAACCGAGTCAACCAGGTGGGCCATCGACTCAATCGCCCGCCGAGTCTCCCGTTCCAACGGAAAGCCGAAGCCGGCCGAAAACCGCACAGCCCGCAGGATTCGCAGATGGTCCTCACTAAATCGCATGGTAGCCACCCCGATCGCCCGAATGATGCCTGCAGTCAGGTCGTCCTGCCCGCCGACATAGTCGATCACCTCGCCTGCAAGCGGATCAAAAAACAGGCCATTGATGGTGAAGTCACGCCTGAGCGCATCTTCCCGGGCGCTGCAAAAGGTCACCCCGGCCGGATGCCGACCGTCCGTGTAAGCCGCATCGGCTCGAAAAGTTGCCACCTCCACCTGCCCGGCAGCCCGCGGCCCGAGCACGGTGATTACCCCGAAGGCTGCCCCGACGGCAAGCGTCCTCCGCTGGCCAAAGAGCTTCCGCACCTGAGGCGGTGTGGCCGAGGTAGCCACGTCATAGTCGGCGGGAGTGTGGCCCAGCAGTTCGTCCCGAACACAGCCACCAGCCCAGACCGCCTCAAAACCTGCCTGCCGCAGTTTCGCCACCACCTCAAAGGCGAACTCGCGAGCAGCAGTGGGGTCGGCGGGGAGGGCAGGCATGAGCAGAAAACCTTTGAGGTGAACGACCTATTGTCCGCAGCAATCCCAGACAATCAATTCACGGCCTCGCGAACGGGGGCCTGCACCCGGTATGCTGGAGGCCATGCAGTTACCAAGCGAGATTGATCCGACCGAAGCGGCTGCAGTCCTGGCAGAAACACCGCCCAGTGAGTGCCTGCTGCTCGACTGTCGTACGCCCGAAGAATACGCCACCGCCAAGATTGAGCGGGCCATGCTGATCCCGATGCAGGAACTCCCCGAACGGGTGGGTGAGTTGGACGCCTGGCGGGAGAAACGGCTGATCGTCCACTGCCACCATGGTGTCCGCAGCCTTCGGGTGACCAACTGGTTACGAGAGCGGGGATTTTCCGCAGCGCAAAGTCTGCGGGGTGGCATCGAAGCCTGGAGCACCACCATCGACGCCTCGATACCGCGGTATTGATGGCCCTTGAGCCCGTTTTGGCACGTTTGCAAAGCAGCGAGTATCCTTTCGATGCCGTCAGGCGTGTAAGCGGATGGGGGAAAGATACATCCATCTCCCGAAAACCATTGTTCCGAACACCATTTCTCACTTGCTTCACAAGTGAGTTCGCCCAAGTCCTTCAGAGGAGAATTTCATGACCGACCATGCCACCACTGCCTTCCGCTCCTCCCGAAGCAACGCTCTGAAGATGGCTGGTGTTGCCGGCGGCACCCTGGCGTCGCTCCGCGGGGTGCACGCCCAGTCGCCCTCCACCGATCAGATTCGGATCGGGCTGATTGGCTGCGGTGGGAGAGGCACCGGTGCTCTGACGCAGGCGCTCAGCGTGGAAGGCTCAAACGTCAAGGTGACCGCCGTCGCCGACGCCTTTGAACAGAACATCGACCGGACGCTGCGAGCGATCAGCAAGATGGAGGACAAGGTCGATCTGCCCAAGGAGCGACAGTTCCACGGGCTTGATGCCTACCTCAAGGTCCTCGACCACTGCGACATGGTCATTCTGGCGACGCCCCCCGGCTTCCGCCCAACTCACTTTGAGGCAGCGATCAACGCCGGCAAGCATGTCTTCATGGAGAAGCCGGTCTGCGTTGATAGCACCGGAGCCAGGCTGGTGCTTGAGGTGGCCAAGAAAGCGGACGAAACCAACCGCAAGGTTGTCGTCGGCCTGCAGCGGCACTACGAAAACCGCTATCGAGAAACGATCAAGCGGGTTCGCGACGGCATGGCCGGTGACATCATCGGTGGCCAGGTCTATTGGAATGGCAGCGGCATCTGGTACCGCAAACGTGAACCTGACATGAACGAGATGCAGTTCCAAGTGCACAACTGGTACCACTTCAACTGGCTCTGCGGCGACCACATCTGTGAGCAGCATATTCACAACATTGACATCGCCAACTGGTTCCTCGACATGCTGCCAGAGTCGGCCTTCGGGGTCGGTGGCAAGCAAAACCGGATTCCGGGGCAGCCAAGTGAAATCTATGACCACCATGCAGTGAATTTCAGCTATCCCAACGGCGTTCGTATCGCCAGCCAGTGCCGCCAGTTTCCCGGCGGTAAGAATCGGGTGGACGAAGAGTTCCAAGGAACCAAGGCCTTCGTGAAGATCGGTGAAATCACCGATTACTCGGGCAAGGTGCTCTGGAAGTTCGAGGGACCGAATCCGAACCCCTACCAGGTTGAGCACGACGAACTGCAGGATGCCATTCGCAACGACAAGCCGCTCAACAATGCCTACTATGGGGCCACGTCGAGTTTCTCGGCTGTACTGGCGCGAACAGCGACCTACTCAGGCAAGCCGCAGAATTACGATGAACTGCTGGCTGCTGACTTCAACCTGATGCCCGACAACCTCACCTGGGAATCGACGCCGCCAGTCGTGCCGGACAAAGACGGCAACTACGCCATTCCGATGCCAGCCTCGTACAAACTGGCCAACAAACTGGCCTGACAGGCCTGGCCAAGAAAGAGGCGGGCAGCATGAAGATCGGCATCCCCAAGGAGACCAAGCGGGACGAGTATCGCGTCTCGCTCCTTCCTGTCGGAGCCGAAGAACTGGTGCGGTCTGGCCATACGGTGCTGGTCCAGGCATCTGCTGGCAGTGGCTCAGGCCTTCCCGACGAGGCCTACGCTGCCTGCGGAGCTCAGCTGGTTGGCACCGCAGAAGAGGTTTTCGCCGCAGCCGATCTCATCGTGAAGGTGAAAGAGCCCCAGCCCCCGGAACTGGCCCTGATCCGGCCGGGGCAGCTGGTCTTCACCTACTTTCACTTTGCGGCTGATCGCGGCCTGACCGAGGGCTTTCTCGCCACCGGAGCCACGGCCATCGCCTATGAGACTCTCCGTGATGACCGAGGCCGCCTTCCTCTGCTGACCCCGATGAGTGAGGTGGCGGGACGGATGAGCATTCAGGAAGGGGCCAAGTATCTCGAGAAGCCGCAGATGGGCCGAGGCATTCTGCTGGGTGGTGTCCCCGGCGTCGCTCCGGCAGATGTGCTCGTCCTCGGAGCGGGCACAGTCGGAGCCAATGCCGCCAAGGTTGCCGCCGGCTTCGGAGCCAACATCGGGCTGCTCGACACCAACCTTGAGAGACTGCGGTATCTCGATGACGTGACGCCGCCGAATGTTGACTGCCTCCACTCCGATCGACATACGATTCGGGAATGGCTGGCCCGGGCTGATCTCGTCATCGGCAGCGTGCTGATCCCGGGGGCCCGGGCACCTCACCTCGTGGAGCGAGAGGACCTCACCCTGATGAAGCCGGGGGCGGTGATCATCGACGTGGCCATCGACCAGGGTGGCTGTGTGGCCACCAGTCGGCCGACGTCTCATGCCGAGCCAACCTTTATTGTCGATGACGTCGTTCACTACTGCGTCACGAACATGCCCGGAGCGGTGGGCCGCACCAGCACCTATGCCCTCTGCAACGCAACCTTGCCCTACATACTGAAACTGGCCAGCACGGGCCTCGAGCAGGCGGCTGCAGCGAGTCCCGCGATCCGCTCGGCCGTGAACGTCTACCGGGGCGACCTCATCCAGCCAGCCGTCGCGGGTGCCTTCGGGCTGCCCTGCGGCCAGAGCCCCTTCGCCGAAACCTAGACAGCCCTGACTCCGGCGGTTGGGGTGGGCTCCTTTTTCCTCGCCGCAGCATCGCTACGATGCAGGTTTCCCCGGCGACCCCGCTCTGGGAGTTTCTGCCCCGCCCACTTGTGCTGGTCGTTTCATGCCCACTCCTGCCACCTCGATTCCCCCTGCCATCCGCTGGCGCGGTGACACCAGCGGCCACCTTGAACTGCTCGATCAGACGCTCCTGCCGGGCCGTACCGACCACCGCAGGTGCGCTGATGTCGCGGCGGTCGTTGAGGCGATCAAAATGCTTCGGGTCCGTGGGGCGCCCGCCATTGGGATTGCCGGTGGCTACGGATTGGTCATCGCCGCACAGGAAGCTCGCAGCCTGGGTCTGACTGGGGCTGACGCCCTGGCTCACATTCGTACCCGCGGATCGGAACTGGCCACTGCCCGGCCCACTGCGGTCAACCTCCAGTGGGCGGTCGACCGGCTGCTGCGGCAGATTGAGGCTTCCGGCGATGCCCCCGACCTTGCGGATCTGGCCACCCAACTGCTGGCCGAGGCCCGACAGATCCACGAGGAAGACAAGGAACTCTGTGCTGCCATCGGTCGGCATGGTGCTGACCTGATCCCTGAGGGTGACATCCTCACGCACTGTAACACCGGCAGCCTGGCCACTGGCGGTGACGGAACGGCGCTGGGCGTAATTGTGACCGCCTGGGAGGCGGGCCGGCGGTTCCAGGTGTTCGCCGATGAGACACGACCACTCCTACAAGGCGGCAGGCTGACCGCCTGGGAACTGGTGCAGCGTCAGATTCCCGTCACCGTGCTGGTTGACTCCGCCGCAGCCCACCTGCTCAAGACGGGACGGATCGGCTGCTGCATCGTCGGCGCCGATCGCATCACTGCCAATGGCGATACTGCCAACAAGATCGGCACCTACGGCCTTGCGGTCGCCGCCAGGGCACACGGCGTTCCCTTCTTCGTCGCCGCACCGTCCAGCACATTTGACCTCTCCTTGGCCACCGGCACCGAGATTCCAATCGAGGAACGGGCTGCCAGCGAGGTGCTCGCTCCATTCGGGGTGCAGGCAGCCCCGGCCGGCGCCGAGGCGTTCAATCCTGCGTTTGACGTGACACCAGCTGAGTTGATCACAGCAATCATCACGGAGCGGGGTATTATTCAGAAGCCTACCCCTGCGACCGTGGCGACCGTGCTCGGCGGTTGAACGATCGCCAGCGGACCGCTCGCACCCCAAGCCTTCCCGCCCATTTCCCTCTGGTTTTGTATGTCCAGCACCACCCCCCAAGTCGTCATCGTCGGCCGACCGAACGTTGGGAAATCAAGCCTGTTCAACTGGCTGTCCCAACGCCGGATCGCAATCGAAGACCCCACGGCGGGCGTCACCCGAGACCGCCTGGTTCAGCGACTTGATCTTGAGGGCCGGGTGGTCGATATCGTCGATACTGGCGGCATGGGATTCGACGACCCGGACGGGCTGACCGAACAGATTGACATGCAGATCGAAGCCGGCCTGGTCACCGCCGGAGTGGTGGTCTTCGTCGTTGACGTCCGCGCTGGACTCGTGCCGGCTGACACGGAGGTCGCCAGTCGCCTCCGGCAGGCGGGGGCGCATGTCCTGCTGGTGGCGAACAAGGCTGACGAAGAAAAATTCGACGTGCTCGCCCATGAATTTGACGGGCTGGGCTTCGGCCAGCCACTCGTGACCAGCACCAAACAGAATCGCCATCGGGACCAGCTGGTCGAGGCCATTCTGGAAAGGCTTCCCGCCGGCGGAGAGCAGACCGCAGAAGCTGCCCTTCCTGAGATGAAGGTGGCCATCGTCGGCCGTCGCAACGTCGGCAAAAGTACCTTTGTCAACGCCTTGGCCAAAGAGGAACGCGTGATTGCCAGCCCAGTCGCTGGCACCACCCGTGACAGCATCGACGTTCGCTTTGAGGTGGATGGCCACACCTTCCTGGCGATCGACACGCCCGGTCTCCGGCGAACCAAAAGCCGGACCAGCGACATTGACTTCTACTCGACCCATCGAGCGGAACGCAGCATCCGCCGGGCCGACATCGTGATGATGATGTTCGATGCTTCCGAGCCGATCGGAAAGGTGGACAAACAACTGATCGAGTCGATTGTCGAGCAACAGAAGCCGGTGGTGCTCGTGGTCAACAAATGGGACCTCTACGCCGGTGACGTCGAGCGGAGCGAGTGGTCGCAGTATCTGCGGGACACCTTCCGATCAATGCCTTGGGCCCCCATCGCCTTTGTGACAGCCCAGACAGGCCGCAACGTCAAAGCGGCCATCGACACCGCCCAGCGGCTGTTTCGGCAGAGTCAGGCTCGGGTCCCGACTGCCGCCCTCAACACGATCATTCATGCCGCCACCCAGGCCAATCATCCTCCGGCCGATCATCGCGGCCGACCGGTCCGGATCTATTTCGCAACGCAGATCGCCACGGCTCCACCAACCATCATGCTGTCGACCAGCAGCCCCCAGAGCATCACTGCACCCTACAAGCGGTACCTCCTCAGTTCGCTCCGGAAGCAGGCCCCCTTTACCGAAGTCCCGATCAAGCTAATTATTCGCGGTCGCAAGACCGGAGCATGACAGTTATCGTGGCAGGCATTCAAGGCGTTGGCGGAGGGCAGCAACCTCCTCGACCTGCGTGGGCGTGAGAGGGACACCTCGGGTCAGGCAATCATCGGTCAGGCATTCCTCTCCCGCCTGCGTCTCAGGGACGAGGGTCTCGACGATGCGGTGAGTCAGCAGGTCAATGCCCGCTCCTGTCACCGTTGATGTCAGCAGCCAGCCGTCGGTGGCCGCAGACGCTGCCTCATCCTTTAGCAGATCGGCCTTGGTGCCGACGACAAGCCGGTTGGGGCGAGAGGCAGGCGGGGCTCCACCGCTGGCAAGCAAGGCACTGGCCGGCTCCACCTGAATGACCAGATCGGCTGACTCGAGGGCTGCGGCTGCCTTTGCGATGCCTGCCTGCTCGACCCGGTCACCACTACCCCCGCCGCGTTCGGGGTGCAGCCCGGCGGTATCGACCAGATCGACCTCCCAGCCATCCAGCAGCAGCCGAGTTTCCAGGAGGTCTCGGGTGGTTCCTGCTAGCGATGACACCAGGCTACGGCTGGAGCCGACCAGCGTGTTGACCAGGCTGCTCTTGCCAGCATTGACGGCTCCCGTGAGCACCACACGCCAGGGCGTGGGAAGCCGCAGGCCCACGCGGGCGGCACGTTCCAGCCGGGTGACGATGGCAGTCGCCTCGGCGATCGTTGTCGGCTGTCGCGACGCAAGCAGACGGGTCACCGTAGCGACATCTCGCTCAAAGGCTCCGGACAACTGCCGGGCGAGAATCTGCGCCGCCCGCCAGCCACCCGCACGGGCGAGGCGGGCGGATATCGCTGAATCACACCCGTCGCCGGACACCGCAAGCGGCCATTCATTCCACGGCACTTCCGTGGCCCCAGCCGCCACGAGCCCATCCAGCACCGAACGCATGACGGCCCACCCGCCATGGGTATGAATCTCCCAACCCGCATGGGCCACCCGCACCAGAACAACCGGCTCGGTGGCGGCTCGTCGGGCGGTTTCGGAGGCCCCAGCATCGCCGTCTTCGCCGAACTGATGCTTCCACAGGCCAGCCATCAGGTCCCCAGTGCCGAGTGTTTCCAGGCCTTTTCGCCCCCAGCCACGAAACCGCTGGCCGAGCATCCGCTTCCCATCACCCCCTATCAGAC
>JBDQOY010000235.1:0-3616 GCA_040260935.1 Pirellulales bacterium | reverse complement strand
GGGCGTTCGGGTCGTGCGGCCTGAAGCGTTTTCGCAGGCCAGCGGCACCGTCAGCGATTCCCGAAGTATTTCCGCAACGCGTCTGCAGCCGCATCACGGCTCGTTCCACCCAGCTTGGCATCCTTGGGCAACTGGCCCGGTTTCGAGCGGGACTTCAAGATTTCCTCAACAGCCCGCCCGTGAGAAGAGACATCTGAGTCATCTTCAGCCTTCGTCCCATCCCCTCCCTTGGCCTTTTCAAGCGACTCGGACGAGACGACCGTGGTACCTGCTGCATCCTTGCCCTGCGGTTCGGCTGTTCCGTGCACAATCGCCGAGTCGTCCGCTGCCTGCAGCGACCGAGTGGTGTCGTGCATCCCTGCTGGCTGATCACCCCCAAGGAGCAGGCGGGAGATGTCTTCCTCCGTCTCCAGCGGAGGCTCGACCGCCACCGAAACCTTCAGTTCGAGCGAGCCGACCCGCACCAGATCGCCATCGGCAAGCTGCTGCGGCCCACTGATTCGGAGACCATTCACGAACGTCCCATTGCGGCTGCGGAGATCTTCCGCCCACAAGGCATCGTCCCGCTTCGTGATCGCACAGTGCCGGCGACTGACCTCTTCACTGAGGGGCCGCAGGTCACACTCTTCGGCGCGACCGATCAGCAGTTTGTCCCGTTTCATCGAAATCGCCCGCCCGGCGCGTTTGCCGGAGGCGATGACTAGTTTGGCGTTCATACACCCCATCTCGAACCATGCTGTTCACCTGAACTCCCCCTGGCCGCTACTGGTGAACCGGGACAAATAAAGAAGAACCCAGCAGCGAACAGACAAGGAACGCTAACACGATCACCGTCGTGAGTCCAGCCGGAACACGACCACTCCCTTAGGTGAGGGGTGACGCCGGCTTGTTGTTCAACCGCGGTACAACCCGAGGTTTTACCGCCGATTGAGCCATGCACTGCTGGCATAGCGGGCGGCTCGCGGGGCCAGGTCGACCGCATGTGATTTCCATGAAGGCCCCGCATTTTCAACAAGCCCGCCGCCGAGTCGGTCCGCAAGTCGCTCCAGCCACTGATCGATAACTGCCGCTGTGCTGACGTCTCGACCGCCAGCCAGATCCTCAATGCCCGGATGGCTTCCCACGCCCGTCATCTCGGGATGCCGACGGAGCAAAAGGCTGCCGTGCTGCAACACGACACCCGCCAGCCGTCGCTGAGCACTGCCCAGAACCTTATCGTCACCGGCGTCGGCAGGATCACTCGCACGTTCGATCACCACATCGCCAAACGACCGGCGATTGAAGCAGAAGAACTCCTCTGCTGCCTGTGTCGTTACCGGGGTCGCGAGGCGGGCCGCAAGCCCCCGCTCCCTCAGCACCTCGACCAGGGCCGAATGAACCGCCGCATAAAGATCTTCCGCCCGGCGACTCCAGGGATGGTCCGTTGGCACAGCGAGTCCATAGGTCAGGTCCGTCCCATGCACCAGGGCGCCGCCCCCACTCGATCGCCGCACCACCGGCCAACCAGCCACCTGCGGGACATCACCGACGGCGGCACACTGCTGAAAACTGCCGAGCGAAAGAGTTGCCGGCTGCCAGCCATAAAGCCGCATCAGCACCCGCCCCGTCTGCTCCGAAAACTGAGCCAACCCCTCATCAGCAGCCATATTCCAACTGCCTTCACCCGGCGGATCACGCCAGAGCGTAAGGCCGCAGGCACCGCCCCCGGTCAATGCGACTCACTCCCCGTCAGGGCGTCATAGGCAGCCTGATCGAGTAATGCCTCAAGCTGGGCCGGGTCGTCTGGACGGATCCGAATCACCCAGCCGGCACCATACGGATCACTGCCGAGGGTCTCGAGGTTTCCGGGAAGATCGGCATTGGCAGCGACCACCTCGCCAGAGAGCGGCGCATAGAGATCACTGACCGCCTTTACACTTTCGATTTCACCGAACGATTCCCCGGCCGTCACCGTCGCGCCCACCTCGGGAAGTTGCATGAAGACGAGGTCCGTGAGGGCCTCCACCGCGTAGGCAGAAATACCGATCGTGACCGTGCCGTCGTCTTCGAGACGGGCCCACTCATGTGACTTGGCATAGCGACGCGGTTGATCCATCAGGGTTTTCTCCAGAGTGCAAAAACAGGGGCGAGGCTCTTCGCCTCAGTCGGCTCCACGCGGCCGACGATAAAACGGAAGGGGTACCACCCGGGCAGGCAGCGGCGTGTTTCGCACGACCGCCTCAACCTGCGTTCCCGGAACGGCAACAGCGGCATCGACAAACGCAAGTGCCACGCCACACCCCAGTGTGGGCGCAAAACTGCCGCTGGTCACCATGCCGCATGCCGCACCGGTTGGCAGGGTCACCAGATCCCCCTGACGGGCAGCCCGCCGGGACTCAAACTGCAGCCCGACCCGCTGCTGAGCCGGGGCGTCACGCTGCGCAGCAAACGCGGCGGCGCCAGGAAAGTCTCGGCCCTCAAGATTGACTGCCAGTCCGAGGCCGATGGCAAACGGATTGGAGGTTTCCACCAGTTCATGTCCGTAAAGCGGCATACCGGCTTCAAGCCGCAGGGTATCACGACTGCCAAGTCCACAGGCCCGCACGCCTGCCGCCGCACCAGCATCGAGGAGTTGCTCCCACACGGTCATCGCCACGCTGGCTGCAACCACCAGTTCAACACCATCCTCACCGGTATAGCCGGTCCGACTGACGGTGGCTGGTGCTCCAGAAATCGTGGTCTCCAGAGCCGCATAGACAGGAAGCGCCGCAGCCGCCGCGAGCACCTCAGCCGGCAGGATCGCCGCCAGCGGACCACTCGCTACCGCCTCTGCCGCGGTGCCGAACACCACCGGCCCCTGCACGGCAATCATCGCCGTTGCACTGGAGCGATCGTTGAGCGTCACACCCGTCTCGGGCAGGCTGCATTCCAACCACCGCAGCACCCGCGATCGATTGCTGGCGTTGACCACCAGCAGGTAGCGGGGCGTGGCATCCTCGGCATCTGCCAGCCGCGTGATGAGGGCATCGTCGAGAATGACCGGAACAGCCGACGCTGCCTCTCCTTCCGCTGTCTCCAGGTCCACGCCCGTCACCAGCGTATAACGGGCCAGCCCGACCGGCAGGTTGTCGACCCGCCTCGTGAGCAGGCCCTCGAGCCAGGCGGTTGAGGCCGGCCCTGCGATCGTCAGTCGCCCCATGTGCGAAACATCGAACAGCCCGGCCGCCTGGCGGGTGGCCACATGCTCACTGACAATCGACTCGTACTGCACCGGCATCGACCAGCCTGCAAAATCGACCATGCGGCCGCCGTGTGCCTGATGCCAGTCGAACAGGGGCGTTTGCAGCAGTGTTTTGTCCATTGGGCTCCATCCCGAACCGATGGGGTTAGCCCCGTCAAGGGACTTCGCCGGGTGATCGGGTGCATTCCGCCAGGCAATCGTGCCCGCGACCCCACTCGACGAGTCGTGCTCCGATCAACTCCGACGATTGTACGGGTTTCGCGAAATGCGACCACCCTGTAACCGGTAGTGGCCGAGGCCTGGTTGTCACCGCTGCTTCCGGCGTTTTGATCGGGGAGTTGCTGGCGGGCCACCGGCGGCCTTTCGGTGGTCGCTCCGCTGACGCCCACGAGGTTC
>JBDQOY010000234.1:0-10788 GCA_040260935.1 Pirellulales bacterium | reverse complement strand
CGGTCCTGCGAAGGTACTTCGCTCCCCGGGCCGTCACCTCCACCAGTCAGACAGACAACCTCGCCGAGGAACTCCCCGCCCTGTTGCTGCGGCCGCGAACCGACCTGGTGTGGACGCTTCCCCCCGGCAGCCGCGTCTTCAGGGCCCAGGTGCTGCCGGCCAGGCCTGCCGCCAGCACCCCAACCTCGGTGCTGTTTGAAGTGGACGGCGTGGAGCACTTTCGCAGGGAGATCGGCGGCGCTGGCCTGACAGTCGATACTCTGCCCGCAGAAGAGGTCACGCTCGACGTTCGTGGAGGGCGACAGTTGCGGCTCATCGTCGACTTCGCCACGCGGCCTGCTGGTGACCCGGCAACTGCTACACCCACCGCACTGCTTGGTGGTCCGATTCTCCTGCAGGCCCCAACGATCGAGAGGTAGCCCATGCGGCCCATCCCCCATGTACTGCCTCCGGTCCGACATCGGCTTCGAGCCGTCAGCCTCTTGCAGGCCAGCCTGCTGATGCTCGGCTCACTCTCGCCAGTGCTGGCTGACAGTGGGCTGGAGGCCGTACTGGCCGCCGAGCAGGCGCGAGTGGACACGATTGCGACGGCATCCAAGACTGCCGTGGCGATCTTTGCCGGGGCTGCCGGCGGTGGCTCTGGAGTGTTGATCAGCCCGACCGGCTACGCCCTGACCAACTTCCATGTGGTGCAGCCGGCCGGCGTTGCCATGCAGTGTGGCCTCAACGATGGCCGGCTCTACGATGCCGTCCTCGTTGGGCTCGATCCGACCGGCGACCTGGCCCTAATCAAACTCCTCGGCCGCGACGACTTTCCGGCCGCCAGGCTCGCCGACAGCGATGCGGTTCTGGTTGGCGACCCGTGCTTCGTGATCGGCAACCCCTTCCTGCTAGCAACCAATCTCCAGCCCTCAGTCAGCAGCGGCATCGTCTCAGGAGTCCACCGCTATCAGTTTCCAGCCGGCACGATTCTCGAATATGCCGACTGCCTTCAGGTCGATGCCGCAATCAACCCGGGCAACTCCGGCGGTGGCCTGTTCGATGCGGCAGGCGAACTGATTGGCATCAACGGCCGGGCCTCATTCGAAAAACGTGGCCGGATCAACGTCGGCGTTGGCTACGCCATTTCGGCCAACCAGGTCCGCAACTTTCTCGGCGTGCTCAAGGGTGGCAGGCTGGCCGACCACGCCACCCTCGGCGCCACCGTAGCCACCAGCGCAGACGGCCGGGTTATGGTCGCTGACATCCTTGAATCATCCGACGCCTGGCGACGCGGGCTGCGGATCGACGATGAGGTGGTGGCCCTGGCAGGCCGCCCGGTCCGGAGTGTCAACGCCTTCAAAAACATGCTTGGCACGCTGCCAGCCGGCTGGCGGGTGCCCCTCACCTTCCGCCGCGGCGGCCGTCCCACCGAGATCATTGTTGAACTCGCCGGAGTCCACACCACGGCCATGCTCAATGACCTGGTGGCAGGAGGACGCGGCGCCCAACCGGAACTCCCCGACGGAAAGCCCGCACCGCCCCCCAACCCACTGGCTCCCGACCCCGCCGATCTTCCGGAAGCCATCCGCCCTCTCTACGAACCAAGGGTTGGTTACACCAACTTTCACTTCAATCGGATCGAACTGGAGCGTGTGCTCGCCCGACTGGCAGATCGCACGGCCGACGTGAGCCGCGAGCCCTGGAGATACCGTGGCAGCCTGACTGGCGGAGGGCGATTTGAAATTGAACTCACGGACAACTCTGCCCAGATCAGCCTGCCAACCGGTGTCTCCCGGTGGGAGCCTGCAGTGGCGGTGGCAGGGCTGGCAGCCGAAGCAGGCTTTGACGCCAGTCCGCCCGGATCAGGAGGCATGCTGGCAGCACTCACGATCTGGCGCCAGTTGCTGCTCAATGGTGCCCTCGAAACAGGCCGCACCAGTTACTGGGGCCAGCAGCCACAGGCACCAGGCAGTGCCGCAGCCGGCCAGCTTGCTGACGTGCTCAACTGGACCACCGCCGGCAGCCAGGCCCGCTTTCTCATTGATGATACCGGGGCGGTTGTCGAAATTAGCTTCACGCTCTCACCAACTGCCGACCCCTGTCAGGTCCGGTTCTCGCTGCCAAGCGAGACGCATCCCTGCTGGCGACCGGACTGCATTGTCGTGGATTCCGGTGGTCGTCGCTTTGCCACCTTGGCCGTTGAGGACCCCGCAGAGTGACCACGCCATTTCTAATCGGGCTGCGTTCATCGACCTTCCTGCGGCAGCGAATCCTGCTATCGCTGGTGGGCAGCCTCATCTGCGCTGCAGCCACTTGGGCGGGGCCGGCGACCGCTCCGGGAGTCGCGGCGGCGAGCCGCGTTGTGAAACTCTACGGAGCTGGCGGGGTCCGCGGGCTGGAGGCCTATCAGACCGGCGTGCTCGTTTCGCCTACCGGCCACATTGTCACCGCCCTGAGCACGGTGCTCGACTCGGAGGCGATCGACTGCGTGCTGGATGATGGCCGTCGCTATGCAGCGCGGTTGCTCGGCGCCGACCTCCGCCGGGAACTGGCCGTCCTGGCAATCGACGGGGAGAATCTTCCCTCCTTCCCGCTTTCGCCCACTGCACCGCGGGCTGCTCCCGGCACCCGCATTCTGGCGTTGTCGAATCTCTTTGGCGTTGCCGTCGGCGACGAGCGGGTGAGCCTGCAACACGGTGTCATCGCCGCCTGCGTGCCGCTGCGAGCGCGGCGCGGCCCCCATGAGGCCGCCTACCGGGGCGACGCCTACATCCTCGACTGCACCACCAACAATCCCGGCTCACCCGGCGGCTGCCTGATCGATTGGCAAGGAAACTTCCTCGGCATGCTGGGGAAGGAACTGCGGGCCGAGCCGAGCGGCATCTGGCTGAGTTATGCCCTGCCGGCCGACGAGATTGCCAAGGGCTATGCGGCCGTACTCTCAGGTGAACCACCAGCAGTCGCCGACGAAGCCGAGGAGGACCGGGGCTATAACCTGCGGTTGCTCGGCCTAGCATTGGTCCCCGATCTGCTTGACCAGACCCCACCCTTTGTTGAAGCCGTGCAGGCAGGCACTCCGGCGGCGACGGCAGGGCTTCAACCCGATGATCTTGTTGTCGCCCTCGGCGAGCGGACGGTGACCTCGCAGCGGGCGCTCCGACGGGAACTGGCCCGCCTGATTCCGGGCGACCATGTTCGGCTGAGCCTGATTCGGCGGGGAGAGATTGTCGCGTGTGACCTCGGCCCGCTCCCACAGGCACCACTCCCCACTGCCACCCGCGAGGAGGCTCCTTGATGGTTCCACGCTTTTCCCTGCGTTGGCTTGCCGCGGCCTGGCTGCTGCCTTGTTGCTGCGGTATTGCCTGGCCAGAGACCACCCCCACGGCGAGTCCTCTGGCCGCTGCCGAGCAGACTGCCTTTCAGCGTGCCGTCGACCAGGTGGCTGCCTCAATCGTGCGGATTGAACCGGTCGGCCTCTCAACAGCGCGGCTCCAGACTGCTGCCGAAGCCACACCCGCTACGGGCCCATCGAGTGGCCTGGTGGTCGACAGCGATGGCTGGGTGCTGACCACAGCGTTTGCCATCCCCGACGATACCTCGGAAGCGGTCATTGTGCTCCCACCGACGGGTACGGCAGCAGACGCCCCCCCAGCACCGGTTCGCCTGGTCGGCCAGGTGACCGGCCGCGACACCAACCGTGGACTGGTGCTGCTCAAGTGCACGCCGCCGGCTCCACTCCGGGTTCCGACCTGGGCCGATGGAGCAACCCTGCGACCGGGGCAGTGGGCGATTGCGGCTGGCCGCGTCTGGGACAGCACCCGCCCAAGTGTGGCGGTCGGCATTCTTTCCGCGGTCGATCGCGCCTGGGGCAGGGCTGTACAGACCGATGCCGCCGTTTCCCCGGTCAACTATGGCGGGCCACTCATCGATATCCGCGGGCACGTGATCGGCATCCTCGCTCCGTTGCCAGCGGACACGGCTGGCATGCAACTGGGCACCGAACTGTACGACTCCGGAATCGGCTTTGCCGTGCCGATGGCCGACCTGCTGCCCCTGCTCCCGCGACTGAAGCAGGGGGAAGACTTGCGGCCAGGCCTGCTCGGCATCGGCTACGCGACCGCGGATCCCGTCAATGGTCCGGCAGTCATCACAACGGTCAGGGCAGACTCGCCGGCAGCCAAGGCCGGGCTCCGCAGCGGAGACCGCATCGAGACCATCAATGATCAGCCCGTCCGCCGTATCGCCGATGCCCGGCATGCGCTGTCACCACGGCAAGCGGGTGACGCCGTCACGCTGGTTGTCCGCCGCGGCCCGGAGGCCACGCCTGAAGCAATCACCACCCAGGCAACCCTCGTCGGCGAGCTGCCACCGTGGCAGCGGACGATGCTGGGCATCGTGCCCACCCGCCAGCCGCCGGCACGGGACCAGCAGACCGTCCCCACTGCGGTTGAGATTGGCTGGGTCTGGCCTGAAAGCCCGGCTGCGAAGGCCGGCCTGCAAGCGGGTGACAGCATCATCGCCGCCGCGATCAGTTCCGGCACCGAGGACGACCCCTCGCTTCAGCCGATCGGCACCGCCGCCGAACTCGCCGGCCTCCTCGGTGGCCTGGCGGTAGACACCACTGTGGTGCTGGAGCGACAGCGGGGCGACGACCGCCGGCGTGTCCGCCTGCAGACCGTGCTGCTGCCGTCCCTGCCACCGACAGCGGTGCCCGCAAGCACAGATTTCACCCCACCAGCCCTGGTTCGCTTGGAGGCACCAGAACTGGCAGAGCCGGGCTGGGCAATCCTCCCCGACTCGGCCGCAGACCAGCCACTGGGGGTCTTGTTCTTCTTCGGGGAACCCGCCGGCCCACTGCCGAAAGCTGCCGCGACCCGCGAACTGGCCCGCTGGCGGGAGGCTGCTGGCGGGTACCAAGTTGCCGTTGTCCTGCTCGGCTCCACCGACACGACCCGCTGGGGCCGCGACGATCTGGAGCGGGTCGGTCGCAGCCTCGACGCGTTGGCGAGTCGCCGGCCCCTCGACCCAACCCGCATTGCCTTCACCGGCCGCGGGGCAGGGGGGACCTTCGCCTGGCTGGCCGCTGACCGGTTTGCCCGCTTTGTAAGCGGCGTCGGACTGCTCGACGCCATGCTGCCCAGCCGGGTGAAGATCAGCCCCGCAGCCCCCGACCAATTTCGCTGGGTTCTCTTTGGCGATACAGGCCCAGAGACAAGTGAAACCGAAACCGCCACGAGCCGTCGTCAGGCAGCCGATCGTGAGCGGCTCCGCAAAGCAGGCCTCACCGTCGGCAGTCTGCCACCGAGCGAAGGCGAAGCCGCTGATCTCTGCCGCTGGGTCGAGTGCCTTGGCGTACGCTAGCCAGCCGTCGGCTGCAGGGCTGACTTCGAAACCTTGTTCCAGTACCGGGAGAAGCGGCCGAGGTCTTTCACCCGCGATGCATCACAGAACGGTGGCCAGTCGACGGGCACCACCGGCAGGGTCTCGGCTAACGCGGCCGCCGTCTTACGCACCCGTGGACAGGCAGTGGTGGTGACGCAGATGTGGCTGGCCCCGATCGCAACAGCCCGACTGGCAAGCACAGCAGCAGCATCGCCCAGCCAGACCTCAACGCCCGGAATGTCGGCGAGGCAGTCTGCAATGAATGCCAGCCGCTTCGGCGACGGCCGTTCCTCCCGAAGCCAGTCAGCGTCGAGCACGCAGACGGACAGGGCATCGGGATGCCGCTGGCGAGCCGGGGCCGTTGCCGCCAGCGCATCAAGTGACAGCCACACCAAGGGCTTCCCCGCCGGCGGGTCGGCAAACCATGGATCCGGAGGTGGAATGACCAGCCGCTCAGTGCGTTCACCAAGGCTGGCGAACAACTGGGCACTGAGTTCCTCGTATCCACCCTCAACGTCACAGTGACCTAGTTCCGGGCAGGTCGAACAAAACTTCCCGCTCGTAAAGCGTTCCAAATTGTCTCGATTGAAGATGTAGGGCTTGCTCGAGAAGGTGCCGGCGACCCACTGCCAGGAAAAGTTGTTGCTGGCAGGATCGGCATCGAGCAGATGCTCCAGAAACCAGGCAGCACCAACCTGCCAAGGAACGTGGCGAACATGCACCAGCCACGAGGCAAGCCACATGCGGGCATGGTTGTGCAGCCAGCCCGTTTCGGTCAACTGGCGGCTGAAGGCATCAATACAGGCCATGCCCGTCTGGGCCGAGGCGATGTCAGCGGGCAGCGTAGCACCGACAGAACGCAACGACGAGCCACCACGTGCCTGGGCCGCTGGCTCTTCCAGTTCATGCCAGATGGCCTCCGGACGGGCCGCAACAACCCGCTGCCAGTAGTCCCGCCAGCCAAGTTCACTGATGAGTTTGACTGCGTGGGCCGGCTCACGTACCCGAGCCAGTGCCGCGTCCCGCACCTCCGCCAGCGACAGCACGCCATGACGCAGCCAGGGCGACAACCGCGTCACCGCTCCGGCCAGATCATTCCGCGTCCGGCCGTACGCCTCCGGATCGATGGCTGCCAGTCTCTCGACCGCCGGCTGCCGCCCGCCGACAAAGTCACCGGCAAGGAAGGTTGCCACTTCTGCGGTGACCGCTGCTGCCGGCAACGCAATGGTCTCGGCGACACGGGCGACAAACCGCTGACAACGCTCCGCTCGATCGCCCGCTAGGCAAGCTGTCAGTTCATCCACGATTGATAGCTCCCACTCCTCCCGCTGCCGCGAAGACAGGCACGGGCTGCCCAAAGGATATGCGATGCCAGTGTTGTGGAGGTTTTTTTCATAACGCTTGCTGCCACATTCCGCTTCAATCCTGCACCTGATCTTGGTCAGAAAGGCTCGCCTGGATCGTTGCCGCCCCGCTGGCACGCAAGTTGCTCTCATTCTTTTTGACAGCGTATGCGCCGCTGCAACAGCCGCAAGGCATTGGTCTGTGGCGGCACCTCTGCACAAGCCGGAGGAAACCTTCGGCAGAGCGTCCTTTACGGATGCCCCACATGGCCTGGGTAGGCAATCCGCCTAGCCCGCCCAGGTCGGGGCATCCGTGGGCGACTCGGTTATCATGAACGGAAACGGCCGGATCACGCGCATCCGGGTGAGCCGGAAAGGTGGAATCAGTGAAACTGATCATTGCTATCATCCAGCCCGACAAACTTGAGCGGGTCAAACAGGCGCTCTCGGAGGTTGAGGTCTTTCGGCTCACCATCCTTGACGTGCAAGGGTTCGGTCGCCAACTCGGGCATGCCGAAACCTTTCGGGGTCATGAGATTTCAGTCAACCTGCTGCGGAAGGTGCAGCTGCAGATTGCCGTGAATGACGAATTCGTCGAGCCGACGATTGACGCCATTCTCAAGGCGGGTCGCTCGGGCCCCGAGGGAGAAATCGGAGACGGGAAGGTTTTTGTGCTGCCTATGGACGAGTGCGTCCGCATCCGCACTGGTGAACGCGGGGCGGCGGCGATCTAACTTCACGCGTTCTCTGCCCTCCATGGCCAGAGAACGCTTGCTCCACTGCACGCCAGCGGCGTGAAGTGGAGAAATCCGGCCGTCCAACTTCACGCGTTCTCTGCCCTCCATGGCCAGAGAACGCTTGCTCCACTTCACGCCGCTGGCGTGCAGTGGAGAAATCCGGCCGTCCAGGCCGGCGAGGCGCAAAACTCTTTCTGCGAAGCACGACGCATGAGACCTGCTCGCCAGGCTTCACACGTGGTCAGGGCCGCTGGGGATGCAGCCGGGGCTGACTGCCCAAGGCGACGCGGTTGACTGCCGCCAGGAAAGCCCGGGCGGCCGCCTCCAGGGAATCGGTCGAAACGCCCCGGCCCCGGTGCAACTGTCCCCGGTACCGTTCAGCCGTCGCCTCAAGTTCGACCGTCACCTCTGCCTGGGCGTCCTTGCCGACTGTCACCGCCTGCACCCGAAAATCACGACAGACGGTGGTGATCCCCGTCAGTTTTTCAATCGCCAGAAAGATCCCGTCGATCGGACCATCGCCGGCGGTGATCGTCACCGACTGACTCGTGCCCTCCTGCTGCACCCGCAGAGTCACCGTCGGGGCAGTCCCGCTTTCACAGGTCACCGAATAGCTCTCAAAGACGAACAGTTCCGGCAGCACAGAGAACTGCTGCTCACAGAGCGCGGCGATATCACCGTCGTAAATCTCCTTCTTCCGATCCGCCAGCAGTTTGAACTGCTCAAAGACCGTCTGCAGTTGCTCTCCTGACAACTGATAGCCCAAAGCTGCCGCCCGATCGGCCAAGGCGGCTCGACCGCTGTGCTTGCCGAGCACCAGATCGGTTCGTTCCAGACCGACGTCTTCCGGCCGCATGATCTCATAGGTGCTGCGGTCTTTGAGCATGCCGTCCTGATGGATCCCCGCTTCGTGGGCGAAAGCATTCCGGCCGACAATCGCCTTGTTGCGAGGCACCTGGATGCCCGTGATGTTGGCGACCAGTCGGCTGGTCGGTACCAGCCGCTGAGTCACGATGCCGGTCTGCCGGCCATAGGCATCGCCCCGCGTCCGCAACGCCATCACCACTTCTTCGAGCGAACAGTTACCGGCCCGCTCACCAATGCCGTTGATCGTGCACTCCACCTGCCCGGCCCCTGCCTCGACCGCCGCCAAGCTGTTGGCCACCGCTAGGCCAAGGTCGTCGTGACAGTGCACGCTGAGCACCGCCTTGTCGATGTTGGGCACCCGATTCCGCAGGGCGGAAATACAGTCAAACATCTGTCGTGGGGTTGCATAGCCAACGGTGTCGGGGATGTTCACCGTGGTGGCACCAGCCTTGATCACCGCTTCAACCACGCGACACAGAAAATCGATTTCGGTGCGGGCGGCATCTTCCGGAGAAAACTCGATGTCCTCGCAGACACCACGGGCCCGCTCGACGCCAGTGATGGCCCGCCGCACCACCTCATCCTCATCCATCCGCAGTTTGAACTCACGGTGGATGGCACTGGTCGCCAGAAACACATGGATCCGCGGTCGGGCTGCCTCGGCCAACGCCTCCCAGGCGCGGTCGATGTCACGGTCGTTGCAGCGGGCCAGGCCGCAAATAATCGGCTCACGAACAGCCCGGCCGATCTCACGAACCGACTCAAAGTCTCCCGGAGAGGCGATGGGGAACCCAGCCTCAATAATGTCGACGCCCAGTTGGGCCAGCGCGTGGGCAACCTCGATCTTCTCGGTCAGGTTCATGCTCGCGCCTGGAGACTGCTCCCCATCACGAAGCGTGGTGTCAAAAATCCGAATTGGTTGGGTGGCAGACATGACCGATCCGCTCTCGCGGTCCCGCAGCGAACAAAGCCTCGCGCCTGTGGCAGAAACCGCCGCCACACGGCCGAATCGTCCAATCTAGCAGAGATTCGGCAAATTCCAGCCTCCACGACGTTCCGCCGCAGGGCAAGCGGCCTCCCGTCCGGAGGCATTTCCACGGCCGGCGAAAGGCCGCCCCACCACTGACGGAGCGGCTTCCAACGGGGAGCAGAGACCGACAGCTTTGGTATGATTCAGGCCCCACATGACTCCTCCGGGCCCGCAGGCACGACGCCGATGACGCTTAGCGAATTCCAACAACTCATTCGCACCATGTACCACGACAAGGATGCCGCTCGTGGCGTCGAGGGCACCTTCATGTGGCTGACGGAAGAGATCGGGGAACTGGCCACCGCTCTCCGCAGCGGCACTCCGGAAGAACAGGCCCTTGAGTTCGCTGATGTGCTGGCCTGGCTGGCAACCATCGCCAACGTCGCCGGCATCGACCTCGATGCCGCAATCGCCACAAAGTATGGCGGTGGCTGCCCCGGTTGCGGGCAGGTTGCCTGCATCTGCCCCGATGCGGAGAAACCATGAGCGGTCGCGGGCTCTTCATGCTCACCCTCGCTGTCGTCCTGCTCGGCTGCCTGCCAGCAACAACAGAAGCAGTTGGCACCACCCCGGCTGACCTTGCCGTCGAGGTTGGTGTTGGTGGTGTTGCCCGAACCGGCTTCTGGACACCGGTGACCATCCGGCTTCCTGCCAGTCTCGCCGCGCCCCCAACCCGGCTGGTGGCAGTCGAGGCAGAAGACCCTAACGGTGAATGGGTGCGGTCACCGGCGGTGCGTCCGCAGTCGGCCGGCGACGAGACCTGGACAGCGCGTCTGCTGGTGAAACTGGGTCGGCGCGGGGGTGACCTGCGGGTCGTTGTGCTTACCGGTGACGCCACCGGAGCAGGGGAGGGCCTGCCGCCCGAAGTGATGCCAGCAGTGGTTCGCGAAACAATTGCATTGCCGGATGCCGTTGAATCGAGCCAAGAGTTGCTGCTGGTCGTTGGCACGCTCGACAACGCTGAACGGGCCGTCCGCCTGGCGGCCGAGGAGGACGGCACTCGCGCCCAGGTGGTCGTGCTTCCGCCTGCCGACGCCTCGACCGACATCGCCCTGCCCGCCGCGGCAGGCCCAGCCGGCCTCACCTTCGATGCCATTGACCGGGCGATTGTCTGTGGCCGGGCGATTGCCGCTGGAGGACGTCAGCAACAGCTCGCCGATCTCGACCAGTGGGTTCGTGATGGTGGCGATCTGGTTCTCCTCGCCGGCATGTCCGTGCCCGAGATCCTCGCGGCCTCTCCCGTTGCGACCACCTGGCTTCCCGGCCAGTTCAGTCGCCTCGTACCGCTGCGACAGGCAGCTGCCCTCGAGACCTACGCCAAAGCCAACCGCCCCCTCGATCGCGGTGCGATTGACGGGCTGACCATCCCCGTCTGGGCAGAAGAGCCCCGGCTCAACGGTGTGGTTGAGGCGGCCGTGGGCGGGGCCGCCAACGACCCGCCCTTGGT
>JBDQOY010000233.1:0-9732 GCA_040260935.1 Pirellulales bacterium | reverse complement strand
GAGGGTATTGCCACGCTCCGACAGCGGCTCCTGGAGGTGGTGGCGGCCCTGCCGCCAGCGACGCCGGCGACCCTACGGCTGCGGGCGGGGCTGGCTGCCGCCAGGCAGGCGGTGGAGCAGGCCCAGCAACTCCTGGCTGGCGGTGGGGTCCCGTTGGCCGATGAAGCCTTGCTGGCGGTGGTGCTGCGGCAGGCAATCGATGCACTCGGAGAAGTGACTGGGGCGGTGATTGGCACCGGCATCATTGACCGGGTGTTCTCCCGGCACTGTATCGGGAAATAATAGGAGTGGCTGGCAGTGAGGCTGGCCGGTACTCGGTGTTGTCTGCCGTGTCACTGACGAGCGTGAGTGCGTTGCTGCGAAGGGAGCCCTGAATTGACTGCATCTGATCCCGAGAGGCTGCGTGAGACACTTGCCCGACTCGATCGGGGTGCAAAAACCTGGGCCTCGTGTGACTCGGCGGAGCGGGCCACGCTTGCCGGCCAGGTGGCCCGACGTGTTGCCGCTGAGGCTGCTGTCTGGACGGAAACCGCTGTGGCAATCAAGGCGGCAGCACCGGATGGGCCGCAGGCCATCTCGGCTGCTCTGCAGCGGACGCTGGCTGCTGAAGAGATGGCGACCGGGCCGCTGGCCACGCTGCGGCTGCTGCTGCTGACGGCCCGGGCAGCAGCCGACATTGCGGCCCGCGGCAGGCCAGAACTTGCATCACCGCCGCGGATTCTTCACCGGCAGCCGGCAGACGCGGCGACGCCGTTTGCCGCCCCCTCGTCGCTGGTTGCCGTTGAGGTGATGCCGGTCAGGTCGCTACATGACTCGACGATCTTCCGCGGCCACACGGCGACTGTCCGCTGTGCCAACCCCGGCAGTGTGGAGGTCTTTCTGCGGACCTGGGACGATGCCTGTCGCGTGGGGCTGCAGGCCCCCGGGGTCGCCCTTGTGCTGGGCGCGGGCAATGTGACCGGCCTTGCGGCCGCCGATACCATCCAGCAGATCTTTGAGCAGGGCCGGGCGGTGCTGCTCAAGATGCATCCGGTGCAGGCCCCGCTGACGGCGGTGCTGACCAATGCCCTCGAGCCGTTGATTGCCGCAGGGCTGCTGGCGATTGTCACCGGTGATGCCGAGGTGGCGGCTGCTGCGATTGCCTCTCCTGAGGTGACTCACGTGCATCTCACGGGCGGCGAGACGACCTTTCGCCGGCTGGTGGCAGGAGACGGCACGGGGCCGCTGGCCAAGCCCATCACCTGCGAACTGGGCAATGTCACACCCTGGGTGGTGGTTCCGGGCCGTTACTCGGACAGGGCCCTCGCGTATCAAGCCGATCAGATTGCCGCCTCGATCGCCAACAACTCGTCCTTCAACTGCATTGCGACGAAGGTCGTTCTGACCTGTCGGCAGTGGGAGCAGCGGGAGCGGTTCCTCGGGCTGATTCAGCAGCGGCTGGCGAGCCTACCCGCTCGACCGGCCTGGTATCCCGACATGGCTGAACGCTGGCAGGAGGCAACGGGGCAGGGGCTGGCGACTGGCTGTGTGCAGCCGGAGCTCAAGCCTAAGGTTGACTCCGCAGCTGAGCCACACTGGTTTTCTGAGGAGTGGTTTTTGCCGGTAGCGGTTGAGACGGCGGTCGAGGCAGATTCACTCGAAGCCTTCTGTGTGGCTGCGTCCCGGTTCACCCACAGCCTGCCGGGCACGCTGGCTGCCAGTGTCACGCTGCCCGACGGCATGGCCACTCATGACCAGACGCGGGTGGAGCTGTTGATTGAGCACCTGCGGTATGGCGTGGTGGCGGTGAACACCTGGTCGGCGCTGGGCTATGCAGTGGGCAACGTCCCGTGGGGCGGGTTTCCCGGCGGGACGCTTGAGAAGCCGGAAAGCGGGATTGGCTATGTGCACAATCCGCAGCAATTGCCGCTGGTGCACAACTCAATTCTGCGAGCCCCATTGACCGTCTGGCCAATGCCGCCCTGGTTCCCCTGGCACCGGCGGGGCACCGAGTTGACCGCCGGCGTGGCTGGCATGTACGGAGCCATCGCGGGTGGATCCAAAGGTTATTGGCAGCTGGCCACGATGCTGCCGGACGTCTTCCGCGGGTGAGACGTCGTGGTTGTCAGTCAACGTCCAGCCAGCAGCCGGCAGAGCAGATCGGTGACCCCGATTGCCTCCGCCATCTGCCGCAGATGCCGGGTGTCGAGTGCTCCGGTATGAATATCGACAAGGCGTTCGACGTCATGCCACTGCCGTTCGGGGGTTTCGTCGGTCAGTCGAAACCACTCAAGCTTGCTCAGAATCGAGTCTTCAACAGTCGCGACCGGAATCGGCGGCATCTCGGAACCGATGAGCGTTTGTGGCACGGCGCGATGCATCGCGGCAAAATCGAATTCCCGTCCACGTGACACAAAGATGTCGATCTTGTACGACGTCGGATAGTGGATCAGGTTGAAGCACGACCGTCGCTCGATGGCATTTTGAACTGCCGGCAGGCTGGTTTAAAAGTTATCCCCCAGTTGGTTCACAAACTCGATCGCATCAGCCTCCCTTATTGAGCAGACGAGATCGACGTCCATCGTTGAGCGGATTTCCCCGTGGAAACTGCTGGCAACAATTCCGCCGACAAAAAAGGGGATGTCGAGCCGCCGAAACGCTTCTGTGACCGGGCCGAGGGCGGCTCGCAGGTCATCGGCTTCGCTCATTGCTGCGACTCGCTTCGCCAGCGTTCAACCTTGGCCGCCAGTTGGGGGCCGTCGGCGATCGCGATAAATCGCAGCCGAAGCTGCTCGTAGTTGATCCCGGGGTGCTGGCGGCGGATTGCCGCAAACGCCATCTGGCGAGCCTGCTCAGAGAGAAAGCGAGCCCGGGCGAACCGCTTGGCGGGTGACAGTCGGCGGATTGCTGAGATCTCAGCCGCGTGAGCCTCCGGCGAGGTGTCGAGAGCGTAAGGCGGAGCGGGCATCACCTGTTCCTTGCAGGCCACCGTTTGCGAACCACCGGACGGCCGTATTGTCACCAAAGCGGCTGCCGCCGTCCACCACTACCGCCGCTTGCGGGGCTTGGCACCGACCTTGTCCCGCGGTTCGGCGGGGCCCTCAACGAACTTGTCACCCTGGCCGGTCAACTCGTAGAGAAACCGGCTCGGCTTGCTCGGCTTGGCCTTACCCCACTTCATTCGCGTCAGCGCCAGCGACAGCATCAGCCGCTTGCGGGCCCGGGTCACGCCGACATAACACAGCCGCCGCTCTTCATCGATCGCTGGCAGGCCCTCGTTCACCGCCCGAATGTGCGGCAGCAGGTTCTCCTCCAGGCCCACCATCCAGACGCAGTCAAACTCCAGCCCCTTCGCCGCGTGCAGCGTCATCAGCTTGAGCTTGTTGCCCTTGGTCTTGTCCTCTTCAAACCGTTCGGCTTCCTGCACTTCTAGGATCAGGTCGTCAAGATAGCGGCGGACTGTGGTGGCCGGGTCCTCTCCTCGGTGCGCCTGCTCATGCCGGGCCAGACCGTTGACCAACTCTTCAACCGACTGCCAACGGGCCTCCTGCTCGGCTTCGTCCTCGAACTCTTTGGCCAGATACTGCCGGTAGCCGCTCTGCTCGAGCACCTGCCGGAGACTCTCGGCCGCCGAGACCGTTCCACCGGCGGTGGGCCCCAGCTGGATCAGCGCCTCAAGTTTGCCCACGCCGCCCGCCGCTGCCGCTGACAGTCGGCCTGCCGAGCGGGCTTCCAGCAGTGCTGACCAAAGGCTACGGCCACCCTCGGCTGCGTCCTTGCGGGCTTTTTCCAGGGCGTTGTACGAAAGCCCTCGCGGCGGCACGTTGGCGATCCGCGAGAGGGCCAAGTCGTCCTCCTGGTCGACCAGCAGCCGCAGGTACGAGAGGACGTCTTTGACCTCGCGGCGGTCAAAGAACGAACGGCTGCCGACCAGTTCGTAGGGAATGTTGCGGTGCCGCAGTTCGGTCTCAAAGACCCGGGTCTGCTCGCCGGTGCGGACGAGAATGGCCATCTCGTCGGGCGGAGCCACCCGCTCCCGCAGCAGGGCCTCCGCATCGGCCGTCACCCGACGGGCCTCATCGACCTCATCCTGGGCCTGCACGATCGCCGGCTTCAGACCAGAGGGGGCTTTTGAAACCAGCGTCTTGCCGTGCCGGCGGGTGTTGCAGCCAATCAGCGTGTTGGCAGCTTCGATGATCTCTGGTGTTGAGCGATAGTTCTCCTCCAGTCGCACCACGGTCGCTCCCGGCCAGCGATTCGGGAACTCAAGGATGTGCGAAATCTGGGCGCCTCGCCAGGCATAGATCGACTGGTCGTCGTCGCCGACCACGCAGAAGCTTTTGTGATCACGGGCCAGGGCCGACAGGATCCGCTCCTGAATGCCGCTGGTGTCCTGGTATTCGTCGACCAGCACGTGATCGAATCGGCCGGCCTCCTGTTGCCGAACGGCTTCGTGTTCGCTGAAGAGTTGGTCAACCACCAGCAGCAGGTCATCGAAGTCAACCGCACCGTTGCCCCGCATCGCTCGCTGGTAGCGCTGGTAGCCGGCGGCTGCCAGGTCCCACGAGTCATCGGCATCGCCCGACAGCGTGTCGAAGACCACCTCGGGCCGGACCCCCCGGCTCTTCCAGCGGCTGATCCGGTCGAGCAGTTCAGCCGGCCGGAGGGTGGCCTCGGCCACCCGCAATTCTTTGAGCACCTTGCGAGCGGCCGCCTCCTGCTCGCCCCGGTCGACGATCACAAACCGCTCGGGGTAGCCCGCCAACTGGGCATGCCGTCGGAGAATCCGCACGCAGAGAGAGTGAATCGTCGACACCTCAGGCTTCGGCGGTGGGTTCTCCTGGCTGCCACCGGCCGGTTTTTTGCCCCGTTTTCCAAAGCGGTTACCGATTCTGGCCACCATCTCTCGGGCCGCCTTGTTGGTAAAGGTGACAGCCAGGATGCGGTCAGGCTGCGTGCCCCGCTTCACCAGATTGACGATGCGGGCAATCACCACGCGGGTCTTGCCGGTGCCCGCTCCAGCCAACACCAGCAGTGGCCCGGCGGGGGCATTGACCGCTTCGGCCTGAGCCGGGTTGAGGCCGTTCGTTGGTGCGGTGCGGGGGCGTGAAGTGGGGCGGGCCGAGGTGGAGGCTGTCATGATTCCGCGACTCTACCACATCGCCAGTGTCGCCTTGACGCTCCGCCGTCAGAAGCGTCTATTTTGGCGGTGGCCGGTGCACGGCCCCCGGTGGGCGGAGGCCCCGGAACAGGACGGAAGGGAATCCCTCGGAACGGAGCAAACCATGAACTCGGAGCGGCGACACGAACTGCACGACAACGATCTGGCCGAAAGTGTGGAGCAGTTGGCCGAGCGGGCCCGCCCCTATCTGCCGACCATTCTGTTTGCCGCCATCGGCGGGCTGGTCGCCGTGATCCTGGGGGTGTTCGTTTCATCCGGCTGGGAGGCCAGCCGAGCCGAAAGCTGGGACACCTGCCTGGCGGCATTGACCAGCGGAGATGAAAACGGCTTCCGGGAAGTGATCATTCGGTACGCGGGAACTCCGGCCGCTCAGTGGGCTGAACTGGTGTTGGCTGACCGAAATCTGTCCGAGGCGACCGACCTGCTGTTTTCCCCACTCGATCCGACCAATGACGTGGCTCGGCAGCGGCTGGAGGATGCTGCCGATACCTACGCCGCAATCCTGGCCGAGCGTCCAGGCGGCATGGTGGCTGAGCGGGCCACGCTCGGCCTCGCCAAGGCACGGGAGAGCCTCGGGCAGTTGGAGGAGGCTCGTCGAGGCTATGACGCTCTGGCTTCTGAATATCCCGACAGCCCGCTGGCCAGCCTGGCAGCGGCTCATGCGGCAGATCTGGCCCGGGGCGATACCCAGGCCTTCTACGCCTGGTTTGCTGAGCAGCGGCAGAAGGCGACAGTGAAGCCAGAGCCGACCTCTGATGACGCCGACGCGGCGCCGGCTGACGCTGCGGCCGAAGCGGCGCCGGCTGACGAGCCCGAATCCTCTGAGGTATCGTCAGCAAGCGTCGAGTCTGAGGCGGCTTCTGCGACGCCAGACGAGCCTGCCGCAGAGGAGTAAACGCTGGACATCGCACCGCTCGCCCCGCCACCTGAGCCCGGTACTGAAGTGGCCTTCGTCGTTGACGAGCCGATGGTCGGTGTGCGGGTCGATCAGGTCCTCAGTCAGCGGTTCAGTCAGTTCAGTCGGTCGTACCTTGCTCGAGCAATTGAGAAAGGGGCCGTTCGCGTTGATGGCATCGTTGCCAAGTCGTCGCTCAAACTCAAACTCGGCTCGACGGTCTGCTTCACGGTGCCCCAGCCACCGCCGCGGGGGCCCGAGGCAGAGGAGATGCCGCTCGACTTTTTGCATGTTGATGACGTCATGGCGGTTGTCAACAAGCCGCCCGGCATGGTCGTCCATCCGGCCAAGGGAAACTGGAAGGGCACGCTCGCCGGAGGGCTCAAGTGGCACCTCGAACGCCGGCAGGAGGCTGCTGGAGACGAGGGCTTGTCACAAGCCGGGGGCCCGACCCGACCGGGGATCGTGCATCGGCTCGACCGTGATACCAGCGGCGTCATCGTGGTGGCCCGGAACGATGCCGCCCATCAGGTGTTGGCCAAACAGTTTGAGCACCGCACGGTTGCGAAGGCCTATCTGGCGATCACCCAGGGGCAGCCGGAGTTCGACCGCGATGAGATCAACCTCCCGATTGGCATCCATCCCTATCAGCGGGAAAAGATGGCTATCCGCGGCGGGCATTCGACCAGCCGGGAAGCAGTGACCCGGTTTGAAGTGTTGGAGCGATTTCGGGGAGCGGCACTTGTGCAGGTTCAGCCCAAAACCGGCCGGACGCACCAGATCAGGGTGCATCTGGCCGCCATTGGCTGTCCGGTGTTGGCCGATGCGCTCTACAGCGGGCGGTCGGTGATTGAGCCAAAATTGTTTGGTGGCCCACGCGACGCTGGGCCGATTCTCACCCGGCAGGCGCTCCATGCGGCGTCGCTGGCCCTCGACCATCCAGCCAGTGGTGAGCGGCTGACGTTCACCGCCCCGCTGCCAGCCGACATCGAAGCGGTCCTCGCGCTGTTGCGGGCGACGCTGTGAGTGCGGGAAATCGCATCGCGTGCTGTGAGGCGTCGCCCATTCCCTCGGCTCGCGGCTCGGGCTTCTGTCGGCAGCACGAGCGCACAGTTGGGCACCACCCCACACAAGCCCGAAGCGCGAGTTGAGGAAAGTTGCGTCGTGTGCAGTGGGGCGTTGCCCATTCCCTCGGCTCGCGGCTCGGGCTTCTGTTGGCAGCACGAGCGCACAGTTGGGCACCACCCCACACAAGCCCGAAGCGCAAGCTGAGGGAAGTGTCGTCGCGTGCTGCGAGACTGGGCCCATGCCTCGGGCCTGGGCAGACCGCCCCCCGCCAATCTTTACGGGGTGATCGAGGCGTCGAAATCAGCCGGCAGTTTGGCGTCGGTCGCTGTGCCGCTGCTGCCGGCGTTGACCCGGCCGCCGAGGTCGAGCGGAAAGGCGAGAACGAATTGACTGCCGGAGGGACTGCTGGTTGCCACGATATCGCCGCCGTGCTCACGCAGAATCTTTTGACTGACGGTCAGCCCCAGACCGGTGCCTCGTGCCCCCTTGGTGGAGACGAACAGATTGAATATCTCAGGCAGCGCCTCTGCCGAGATGCCCGGGCCATTGTCGGTGACCGTCACCCGGATTTCTTCACGCATCTCATCCAGTTCGGCAGTTACCCTGACCTGCCCTTGCTCCCGTTCTTCAACAGCATCAATCGCGTTGGTCACGACATTGAGCACGGCCCGGGAGATGCCCTCGGGGTCGAAGAGAATGCGGGGGAACTCTTCTGTAGGCTCCCAGTGAATCGAGATACCAGCATCGTCGGCCCGCTGGGCGACCGTCTCAATGACATCGGTCAGGACGGCCATGAGGTCGGAGGGCACCGGGTCGGGCTCCCGCTCCTTACTGAAGGAGAGCATGTCCATCACCAGCGAGGAAATCTTGTTCTGGTTGCGGCGGACAATCCCCCAGCCCTTGTCGGTGACGCCAAGGTCATCGTTCTCGATGCCCATCTCGACCAAGTAACTGCCGCCACGGATGCCCTGCAGAATGTTTTTGATATGGTGCGACAGCGTGGCGATTGTCTGGCCTACGGCCGCCAGGCGTTCCGACTGAACCATGGCGGAGTAGTAGGTGGTGTCTTCGACGGCGAGCGCAGCCTGATGTCCGATGGCCACCATCAGTTTCAGGTGCTCGTCAGTGAACCGCTGGCCGCTCCCTTCGATTGCTTCGCCGAGCGGTGTGAGGGTGTCGACGTAGAGCACGCCGACGTTGCCGTACCGGCCCTGCATCGGCACGCAGATAGCCTCATGGACCCCGGTTCGCAACACGCTCTGCCCAGATCGGAAGCGGTCGTCACCCTGGGCATTGCTGGTGAGCACGCCCTCTCGCCGCTCCAGCACATAGTCGAGGATGGTTCGGCTGATCGTCATGGACGATTCGGTGCCCTCTTCGCGGTCTTGCCTCGCCTTGGTAGTGAGCCGGCCGGTGTCCCGATCGAGCAGCATGATGCAGCCACGGTCAGCCTCCACCCACTCAAACACCAGTTGCAGAATACGGCTGAGCAGTTCATCAATGTCGAGCGTATGGCTGACGGCAAGGGCTGTCCGGTACATCACCTGGAGGTTGCTGTGGGCCTTGGCCAGGCCGGGGTTCTGCGTGTCGTTCGGTCCAAGGCTGCTGCCGACTGGGGCAGGCAAGTCGTCGGAAATTGATGCAATGATGCGGGAGCCGTCGTCGCTGCTGTCGGCCGAAAGGATCTGAACCCCATCAATGCTGCCCTCCAGGCCATCGCTCTGAGAGAAGACAAACAGCGTCCGGCCAATCTGCACCCGATCGCCCGACGCCAGAGTGGCCTCATCGACTCGGCGGTTGTTGACGTAGGTGCCGTTGGAACTCCCCAGGTCGACAAGCTGAAAGCCGCTGTCGGTCGGCCGCAGTTCGGTGTGCCGGCGAGAGACCTCATGGTCGTCAATCTGAATCAGGTTGCCCCGTTCACGCCCGATGGACACAGCCTCCTCGTCAGCCTGGCTGGCCAAGGCATTGAGGTCAAAATGACTGCCGCGTTGTCGGCCGTGGATGACGTAAAGCGAGGCCACAAGAAGCCCTTCGGCATTGGTCTGAAACATCTCCCCCAACTATCCTTCATCATAGCAGAGAAACAAATCGCCTTGAGAGATTTTGGCGTGTGATGGGCCCCCCTGGGGGGGCTGCCGGGCCGGTCCTACTCCGTACGATAGAGACGTGGCTGGTGGGACCGGTCGCGACTGCAACGGATTGTTTGCGTGGAGGAATGTGATGCGACATTTCGGTCTGCCGTGTTGTGGCAAACGGCTGCCCCGATTGTTTGGTTTGTGTGGGCGGGCTGGTCGGGTCGTTGCCGTAGCCTTGGCCAGTCAGCTTGGTGCCGCCGCCGAAACGCCCGCTGTTGACAGCGGCGACAATGCGGCGGTTGTTGAGCGGCTGCGAGAGAGCGTCACCTGGCTGGCCGCCCCAGAGCGTGAAGGCCGCGGCCCCGGGACACGCGGCATCTCGGCAGCGGCGGGCTGGATTGCCGAGAAGTTTGAGCAGGAAGGGCTGGCTGCGGTCGGGTCTGTCCGGCGGCAGGCGTTCACGATGACTCTCGAGGCAACGCTGCCCGACGACGCCCCGAACCGTGCCGAACTGGTCGGTCCACCGGGGG
>JBDQOY010000232.1:0-6092 GCA_040260935.1 Pirellulales bacterium | reverse complement strand
GCTTGTTAGTCAGCCGAACAGTGGTGAGGAGGCCATGCAGATCACGGAGATGTTGGTGAAGTCGAATGCCGTCGACATCATCGTCATCGACTCTGTTGCAGCCCTGGTGCCACAGAAGGAACTCGACGGCGAAATCGGTGACTCATTCGTCGGCCTGCAAGCCCGACTCATGAGCCAGGCAATGCGAAAGCTGACCGGCGCCATCGCCAAAAGCAAGACCTGCGTGATCTTCATTAACCAAATCCGTGAGAAGATCGGTGTCATGTTCGGCAGCCCCGAAACCACCCCGGGCGGACGGGCCCTGAAGTTCTATTCATCCTGCCGCGTCGATGTCCGTCGAATCGGCGCGCTCAAGGACGGCGAGGAAGTGGTTGGCCAGCGAGTTCGGGTAAAGGTGGTCAAAAACAAGGTTGCTCCACCGTTCCGGGTTGCTGAATTCGACATGATGCACAGCGATGGCATCAGCGCCGAAGGCGACCTGATTGACCTTGGCGTGGCTGCCAAACTGATTGAAAAATCGGGCACATGGCTTCGCTACAACGACCTCCAACTCGGACAGGGCAGGGAAAAGGCCCGCCTCTTCCTCAAGGAGAGTCCCGACCTGGCCGAAGAAATTCGGCAGAAGATCATCGCCAGCCGCGAACCGCTGCTGGAAGTTGAGAAAGAAGAAAAAGAGAAAGCGGAAGGCGAGCCAGACTGACCGCCGAGGGCTGCGAACGCTGGCCGCCGGCCGGTTCCCCCAAGGACCTGTTCTCTTCCATGAGAGCGGGTATAGTGCGGCCACGTTCGCGTCACCCCTCCACATTCGGGAGTCCACGAGTCGATGAAGGCAGACGATCTCAGGGAGGCCTATCTCACGTTCTTTGAGTCCAAGGGTTGCGTCCGGCGTCCGAGCGATGTGCTCGTTCCACGCTGGGACCCTTCGGTGCTGTTCACGCCAGCCGGCATGAATCAGTTCAAAGATCACTTTCTGGGCAAGTGCAAGCTCGATTTCACTCGGGCGACAACCTGCCAGAAATGCCTGCGAACCGGTGACATCGACAACGTCGGCCGAACTCCCCGGCACCACACCTTCTTCGAGATGCTGGGAAACTTCAGCTTCGGAGACTACTTCAAGCGGGAAGCAATCCTCTGGGCTTGGGAGTTTCTCACTGCCAAAGACTGGCTGAACATCGCGCCGGAAAAGCTCTCGGTCACGGTCTATGAAGACGACAACGAGGCCTACTGCATCTGGTCGGATGAGGTGGGCGTGCCTGCGGCCCGAATCACCCGCATGGGCGAGGACGACAACTTCTGGCCGGCGAGTGCTCCCTCGCAGGGCCCCGATGGCGTCTGTGGTCCATGTAGTGAAATCTTTTACCGGATGCCCGACGGCAGTGATGTCGAAATCTGGAACCTCGTCTTCACCCAGTTCAACCGAATCGGTGACCCGCCGGACAATCTCAAGCCGTTACCCAGCCGAAACATTGACACCGGAATGGGGTTGGAGCGGACCTGCGCGATGCTCCAGGGGGTCGACAGCAACTTTCACATCGATATCTTGCTGCCACTGGTCGAGGCGGTGGCCGAAACCTGCCACCGCTCGTACAACGCGGGCGATGATGATGGCCGTCGCATTCGCCGGATCGCCGACCACGTTCGGGCCTGCAGTTTTGCGATTCATGAAAACGTGCTGCCGGGCAACAACGAAGAGAAATATGTGGTCAAGCGGCTTCTCCGCCGAGCCGTGCTCGACGGCTGGCAGATGGGAATGCGCGAGCCCTTCCTCCACACTTTGACCACCGCGGTGGCGGCCCAGATGAAGCGGCCCTATCCGGAACTGAGTGACACCGTGGAACGGGTCGCCGGGGTGATCAAGCGAGAAGAGGAATCATTCCTGGCAACAATTGATGGCGGTCTGGCCCGAATCGACAAGCTCTTTGAGACCATTGACTCGACCGGCGGCGGACTCGTCGGTGGAGAAGATGCTGCCGAACTCTACACAACCTATGGCTTTCCGCCGGAACTCCTCGAAACGCTGGCTGCCGAACGGAACTGCGCCTTCGACTGGAACGGCTTCCGGGAGGCAATGGAGGCCCACGGCCAACGGTCGGGCGCCGGCTCCCGCGTTGAAGTGTTCACGTCAGGCCCACTCGACGCCCTGAAAAAGGCGATGCACGGGTCGGAGTTCGTCGGCTACGAAACCCTCGAAACCGAAGGCAAGATTGTTGGCATCATTGCCCAGGACCGGCTTTGTGAGTCCCTGCAGGAGATTGCCCCGGCCACCAGTGACTTGCGAACCGACACGCACCGTCCAATCACCATCGTGCTGGACAAGACCAGTTTCTACGGCGAATCGGGTGGGCAGGTTGGTGACACCGGCTGGCTGGAGAGCCCTCAGGGCCGCTTTGAGGTGCTCGAAACCCAGCGGGAAGGGGGCTTCATGTTGCATATCGGCCACCTCCGATCTGGCACGCTTGACCTTGGACAGACCGTGCAGACCGTCGTTGACCAGGACCGTCGGGCGGCGATTCGCCGTGCCCACTCGGCGACGCACCTGGTTCACGCTGCCCTGCAGCACTTCCTAGGCTCTCATGCCGTGCAGCAGGGCTCAAAGGTCGACGCAGACCATCTACGTTTTGACTTCAGTCACACCAGTGCCGTCACGGCCGAAACACTCGAGCAGATCGAGGCAATGGTTAACGAGGGGACGCTCGCGGCAGTCCCCGTCGCCGCCACGCTGCTGCCCCTGGAAGAAGCCCGACATGCCGGCGCGATGATGCTCTTTGGTGAAAAATACCCTGATGTCGTCCGCATGGTCTCGATGGACGGCATCAGCCGGGAACTCTGCGGCGGCACCCATGTCACCAACACCGGTGAAATTGGCGCGGTGAAAATCATTGCCGAAGAGAGCGTCTCGGCCGGCACCCGCCGCGTGGTTGCGGTGACCGGCCGGCGAGCCCTGCAGCGTTTCCGGCAGGCAGAAGCCACCCTGGCCGCCTCGGCTGCCAGCCTAAAGGTGCCGATCGCTGACCTGCCCAATCGGCTGGTGGCCCTGACCAAGGAACTCAAGGAACTCAAAAAACAACGCACACCCGCTACGGCAGGCCTGTCGGCTGACAGCCTGCTGGCGGCGGCTCGGACCGTGAATGACGTGCGGGTGGTGGTCGCTGACGCCAACGGCTGCGATGCGGCTGCGATGCGGCAGTGCATTGACCAGTTACGGCAGAAGGCGAGCCCGATCGCCATCCTCTTTGCAGCCGCCGAAGGTGACAAAGTGACCTTGGTCGCTGGCATCAGCCGAGACCTGGAGGCCCGGGGCATCTCGGCAGGAAACTGGATCAAAGAGCCCGCCGCTGTTGTTGGGGGCCGGGGCGGTGGGCGTCCTGACCTGGCGCAGGCTGGCGGAAAACTTGTGGCCAAACTGCCCGAAGCGCTGGCAACGGCGACCGCCGCGATGGAGTCGCTCCTGCAGGACTAACCATCTGTAGCGCACACTAACCGGGTTGCCCCTTTGCATCTGGCAGCGTTTCGCTGCAAGCATGCTGACTGGTGGGCCGCACCGCAGCCCACCGGTCAGCTCTGTGCAGGTTCAGCCTCAGGCCCCCGCGAGTTCCTCAGGCACCCGCGAGTTCCTCGAGGGCAGCAAGGGCAGCATCGTAGTTCGGCTCGCTGGCTACCTCAGGCACTACCTCGGCGTACCGGACAACGCCCTCGGCATCGAGAACAAAGACTGCCCGGGCCAGAATCTTCAGTTCATCGATGAGCACCCCCCACTGTTCGCCGAACTGACGGTCCATGTAATCGCTGCCGTTTTTCATCGCCGTGATCGACTCGGCGCCGCAAAAACGGTTCATCGCAAATGGCAGGTCAAGGCTGACCGTGAGGGCCGTGATCTTGTCGCCGAGTGACGCCAGCCGCTCATTGAAGGTCTTTGTCTGGACCTGACAGACTGGGGTGTCGAGCGAAGGCACCACACTGATAAAGGCCGGCTTGCCTTGCAGGTCGGCTTTCGTGATCTGCTGCATGCCACCGCCCTCATAGCAGGCTAGGGCAAAGTCGGGGGCAGGGGACCCTACAGCGAGTTCATCGCCAACGAGGGTGAGCGGATTGCCCTTGAACGTGACGGCACCGGAACGATGTGTGGCCATTAGAAACTCCTTCGGGGGGCGAATGCAGATTGAGTGTGCGGAAACGGACCCGCCACCCTGAGCAGTATCGCGGGTCGCGGAAAGGTGACAACCCCGGTCACCCCGCCGGGCCGCTGCGGATCACTCCCGCAACAAGCCCGCCCACGGTAGACTCTACCCTACCGGTAGAACACACAGTCGGCGTCAGCACGACGAGGCATTCCACCCCACCCGCTTCCATGCGACTCATCGGCCAACTTGGGCAGCGTCTCGGACTGGTCATTCCAGCCGTGGCGATCATTCTGGAGCTCAACCACAGTATCTCACTTGGTCAGATGCTAGCGCTGCTGGTTGGAGCAGTCTGCCTGTTTTGGATCGGCCGGATCGTCGAAGGCTACAGCCCGTCCTGACGCCTATGGGGCAGCCCCCGAGGCTGCCGGCCCGCTTCCCCCGCCTGGCCTTGAAGGAACGAACCCAGTCATGCTGCCCCCGCTGCTCTTCACCCCGCTGTATCGGCAATATCTTTGGGGAGGCCGTCGCTTCGCGAGTCTGCTCGGTCGACAGCTGGCAGAACCCGGTCCCTACGCCGAATCGTGGGAACTTGTCGACAGGGGGTCTGACCAAAGCATCGTGCGAGCAGGGCCACTCACCGGCCGCACCCTCGGAGACATCCTTCGTGACGACCCCGTAGCAATGCTGGGAACGACGGCCACCGCAGGCCCCTTCCCGTTGCTGTTCAAATTCCTGGACGCCCACAAGGTGCTGTCGGTGCAGGTTCACCCCGATGACGCGGCAGCCGCCCGCCGCACACCGCCCGACCGGGGCAAGACCGAGGCCTGGTACGTGGTCGAGGCCGAGCCGAACAGTTGCATCTATGCTGGACTGAAGCCGGGAGTGAACCAGCACGATCTGGCAGAAGCCATCACTGCGGGCACCTGTGAGGGGGTCCTGCACACCATCACCCCCCGGGTCGGCGACTGCATCTTTATTCCGGCAGGGACCGTGCACGCCATCGGGGCAGGGCTGGTCGTCGCCGAAATCCAGCAGTCGAGCGACGTCACCTTCCGGCTGTTTGACTGGAACCGAGTTGGGGCTGACGGCCAGCCCCGCCCCCTCCACCTCGAGGACGGGCTCGCTGCAACCCAGCGGCTTGGACCTGTCGCGCCGGTTGAGAAGCAGCCAACCGACGATCCGGCCGTCTCCCGCATGGTGGCCTGCGAGTTCTTTGAGTTCGATGAGATCACACCATCCGCCATCTGGCACACCGGGCAGGACGCCTGCGAGTTTCTGACGGTCTTGGCTGGCGAAGTGCTCCTGCCCGACTGCTGGAGCCTGCCTCCACTGCAACGGGGCGACTGCCTGCTGCTGCCAGCAAGCCTGGAGCCCCAATCGCTTCCCTGTCGCCCCACCGCCGACGGTGACCCCCGCCTGCTGCGGGTGCGGGTACCGAACAAAGGCAGTTAAGGAGCGGGTTGGGGCTCGTTCCGGCCGCGGCACGACAACCGCAGCCCCTCAGGATTTCGGGCTAGGAGCAGGCTGAAGGGCCTCCTAAACTCCCGCCCGTGGGAGCGTCTTCCGCTGACGCTGCGTGTCTGATCTGCCTGCTGGAGCGACCATGATGGTTGTCGTTCGGGTTCTGCTCGCTGTCGCCTGCCTGGGCAGTGCCGGCTGCGCTTCTCTCGGCCGGCCTGACTGGGCCGCACCCGGCCCGGCCGCGAAACAGCAGCGGCGTGCCGTCCGGTTTGACCCCTACTTGCAGGACGATATCGCCCCGGCCTCGCTGCGGCTCTCGATCATGGATGGGGCCCGCCCACGTGACTTTGCCGACCCGGTTCCTGAGGTCACCCGCTCGCGGTGGTGGGCTCCCATGCGGTGAGCCTCTCGTCCAGAAACTGACAGAAACCGGCTCCGCGGCGTGACTCATGCGGTATCCTTGAAGGAGTCACATCCCGCCCACCCGGAAAATCTGCCCGTGTCCCCAGC
>JBDQOY010000231.1:0-5183 GCA_040260935.1 Pirellulales bacterium | reverse complement strand
GTACTCGACACACGCCGGCGCATGGATGGAAACTGCCGAGAAGCCCGTCAGCCCTCGAAGCCGAGGCCAGTCACCGCTACACGTTGCCCCCGTCCGAAAGCCGAGCTCACGCGGAACGGACAGCAGACCACCCGCCTGCTGGTGCGGCACAGCCGCCACCAGAGGCAACACCTGAGCCTTCTCGAAGGCGAGCCAGTGGCCGGTGCTCCACGGCAGCCGCACCGCAATCTCTTCGGTGAAGCACTCCAGGGTCGCTGGCAAGCCCGGCAGCACTGGCCGCAGTGGAGTTCGCCCGTTGTCACTGGCCGGGGCCTTCTTCACGTCGGCAGCATCGACCAGGAACCGAGAGCCATCCTCCAGGGCGACCCAGGAGACGTCCTGCCCAGTGGCAGCCGGTCGCACTGCCGCCTGCTGGCCTGCCAGCCGGCCTGGCCAGTCAATCGCAGCAACCCGCTCCAGCGGAAAGGTGACGAGGCTGGCTTCATTGAGTGGCAGCGTGCGCCACACCTGGCACTGGCCATTTTCGATCGTCAGGCTGGTCGCATCGAGCCAATCGCCGTTGGCCAACATCACCGTCACGTTCGGATCCTGCCGCCGCTCCTGCGGTGGTGGCCCGATTGCTGCGGTCTGGCGGTAGCCAACCACCGCTGCTGGTGCCATCTGTAGTGAACCGAACGAGACCGAGTCGAACTCCAGCACCTCAGCGGACAGGCTGCGAAGCCGACCGGCAAGCACCCCGCCGCCAGGCAGCACCACGAACGGGCCCGTCGGCCAGGGCGGCACTGCCGCTGTCGCTCGTGTTGCCTGCCGAACCGACAGGTCGGCTGCCGGCACGACAACCAGAATGCTCGAGCCAACGAGGATGAGCATCGCAGACCACACCCGCCAGAGGGCCCACCGGCACACCGGCTGCCACTTGCAATCGCCTCCTGCCAGCCTCTTCCTCCGGCGTTCGCTCATGGCTGCGGTCCCTCGCGACGTCCCTCTGCAGCCACGATCGGCACCAGCCCCGCTGGCGTCTGCAAGATGGCAAGTCCGGCGGCGGTGCCGTACTCCGGGCAGGAAGGGTCGGGCCAGGAGCCATTCTCTTGTTGGTGCTCCAGCAACGCAGCGGCGACCGGGCGGAACCACTTCTGCCAGCGCGCAACGTCTCCCGTCGCCAGCCGTTGCTGCCAGCGAGCTGCGGCCTCGGCGGCGAGCCCGTACAACGCATAGCCGTCTTGCGTTCCCAGGCTGATCGGATGGGCCTCCAGCCAGGCAAACCCACGGTCGATCACCTGCCCCTGAACACCTGCCAACTGCAACGCAAACAGGGCCGCCGCAGTCCGGGGCGATCCACTCGGCCCCGGTTCCATGCGATACCGAAACCCGCCGTCGTCATTCTGCAGGGTGATGATGTAGTCGATCGCCCGGTCGGCAGTTTCCGCCTCAACCGCAACGCCGGCACAGCCAAGCCCACGAAGGGCAACCAACATGCTGGCCGTCACCGAGATGTCGGCCTCCCCGGCAACCGGCTGATACCGCCAGCCACCAGCCGCGTTCTGCGTGCCGGCAATCAAGGCAGTCGCCCGAGTCAGGCAGTCCTGAAGGTCGTCACCGACACGCTCACCCCAGACCTCGGCCAAGGCCAGCGTTGCGTAGGCATGGCCGTACATTGGCCCATGGGCTGCTGCCTCGTTGCCGGCGATGAGACCATCAGCATCACAGTGACGCTGGAGGAACTCCACCGCCCGCCTCACGGTGGTGGCATGAGGGCCGGCAGTGGGGGTGCTGCCTGAGCCAACGAGGGCCAACACGCCATGAGCTGTCACCGCAGCACTGCCGCGAAAGCCGCCTGATCCCCATGAGCCGTCGTCCTGCTGCTCTGCCACCAGCCACCGGATGCCCCGCCGGGTCGCAGTCGCCAACTGTTCAGGCTCCACTCCGCCGGCCTGGACCGCAGGCTGCACCGGCTGGTCAGCGGACAATCCGCCGGCCAATGTCAGCCCCAACGCCGCAGCCAACAGCGGTCGAAAGCAGTGCTGAATTCGCGGGTGAGATCGCGGCAACACGTGCATCAAGGCAAAGCCTGCGGGGGCTGTGGGGAGGGGACATCCAGCGACCCTCGCCGCGGAACCACACGCTGAAGATACTCGCTGAAGGCCGTGACCGTCTCCGGCGGCAGCGTCTGGTCGATGGCCATCCGCCTCCCGGCCCCGTTTGTCGGATCCTCAAGCCGCCACCTGGGTCCGGCGGGTGACTGGGGCGAAAGAGAGGCCCGGATCCCCCCTGCCCCGCCAGCACCACGTCCGCCAGCCGAACTCCCCGCAGCCGGTGGTTCAACGGGGCCGGCCGACTCGACCGCCAGGGTCTGATCAGCGACAGGATCTTCCACCTGATCACTGAACGCACCCGCCCGAGTGCTGGGGTCCGCGGCCATCGACGCAGCCAGGTCAGCTTCCACCGCAGCGACCGCGATCACAGCCGGCACCAAGCGGGAATCTCCGCCAGCCGCCAGATCCGCCAATTCTGGCACCAGCAGTCCGAGTTCGGCCGCCCTTGTCGACAACCGCTGGGCGGCATCAGTCACCCCGACACCAGCCGCCGCCAGCTGGTTCCGCGCAAGCAGCCCAGGGAGCGTTGTCGGAAGCGGCTCGATCGTCAGGGTGAACCGTGGCTCTGCTGCCGCAAGCATCGCCGCTGCCGCCGTCACTGTCGTCGTGAGTCTCCGTTGCGTCTCTGCTAGCTGGTCAAGCCTGGTCACCGCTTCCGCTGCCAGTTGATCACGCCTGAGCCCCGGCTGCTGCGGCAGGATTCGACAAACCTGCCGGGCAAGCTGCCGCTCAAGCGCAGCCGCTTCTGCCAGTGTGAGTGCCGCCTGCCCCACCGCGACGGCCTCAGCAAGATCGGCCTGCGGCTGGGCCGCAGCAGCCGCGGCGGCGAGCGCCTGTTGACACCAACGCAAGAGCTCCGCCGGCGTACCGGCGGGCAGTCTGTCCACCAGCATGCGGGCATCAGTGGCAAGCACCTCAAGTTCGCCCGCCATGGCAGTGGTTTCTCGCAGCCGGTCGCTCTGCCCACCCTGCCGCGTGAGTACCACAAGCCGATCAAGCAGCCTCCGAGTCGCCTGCGAGACCTCGGCGGCGGTCAGCGGCGGAAGGAGCGGCTCGCTGCCTGTCGGCTCGGCGACCGCTGGCGTCGCCCAGCCCCCAACAGCCGGCGGGACCTGCCGGACCACGGCCTGCCGCCAGGCCGGCGACGCTCGCCCCAACAGGCCAGCCAACGTTGCCAGACAGACACCGCCGGCAAGCACCCAGAGCACTGGCACCACGACCACCGGCTGCCGGGTGTTCGGCAGGTGCTGCACCGCCTGCGCAGCCTGCTCCACGGCCAAGGCGGCAAAGTCTGCGGTGGTCGGCTGCCTTCGCTCAGGTGAGACCGGGCCCTGCTCCGCCGGGATTGTCGTGAGAAAACCGACCGCACTGGAAACCTGGCTGCCAAGGTGTGGCCATGAGCTTTCCCACTGCCGGGCCACCGAGATGCGGGTTGGCCATCCCGCCGGCAGACCACGATGCTTCACCTGCAACCAGCCGCTGAGTGCCACCGCCAACCAGACACAACTGCCACCGAGCCAGACCCGTTCCGGCCGCAGCCACCAGTCAAGCCAAGCCACTCCAGCAACCGCCGCCACCAGCGTCACCAGGAGCGTCCCAATGACCTGGAGCACCAGCAGCAGGCGGGCCCGACGCACAGCCTGGTCAAGCCGGGCAGCAAGCTGTTCACTGGCGAAGGTAACGTCAGGCTTCATGACAGCACCTCCGCCGTCTGCGGTTGCACAGCAGACCACCAGGCGACACCCGCAGCCAGTACCGCGACCGCCAGCAGCAGATGTTCGAGAATCGGATGCCGGGGCGGCTGGAGCCCGCCGGCAGGAGGAGACACCACGGACTGGCTCGCCCTCATCGGCCAGGCCGACGCTTGCTGGCCCCTTCTTAGTTTTCGCAGGAGTGGCGGTGTGGCGAGCCTCGTCAGCGCCTGCCGCCAGTAGGCCTCGTGCAGGGCATGACTGGCCGGGGGCTCCGTTGCTCGCCACCGCCAGGTCTCAACGCAATGCCCCAGCACCTGACCGGCTCCAACTCGCCCCAGCACCACAGCCGGCATCTCTCCCCCTGCTGGCAGCGGCCCGGCAGTGGCCAGCACGACGGTCGTCGGCTGGAGTCCCACCGGCATCAGCAGATCGTAGACCGTCCCCAGCATGGTGCGATCAGCGGGCAACCAGCCAGCCAGCACTCCCGCTGGACGGGGCCGCACGGGCAGGCCTTGCTGTTGTGGTGCCGCCAGCGGGCCGTCAACCGTAAGCGGCAGCCAGTCCGTCGCTGCCCCGGCGGCGAAGCCGCCAAAGCGAAACCGCTGCCCGGGCGACCAGGCCAGCCCCAGCCTGCCAGCCACCACCGCCTCACCAAGTTCGACCAGCATCTGACCATGAAGAAGCGGCTGTGAGGAGGCGGCTCGCTCGGTCGGCGCCTGACCAATGACATCTCCCAGCCAGACCACATCGTACTGCGACCAGTCGATCGTTCCGCGACGGACTGGTGGCTGGCGAGCCAGCAGCCGAGACTCAACCTCAAACCGCTGATCTCCGGCCACCGCCTGGTTGAGGAAGCGATACTCAAAGCGAGGTTCCCCCTCCAGCAGCAGCAGCCGCGCTGGCCGCGGGGCAATCGTCGTGGCAATCTCAAGCGGTGTGGTGTCAGTCATTGCAGGAGCTGCCGGCTCGCTTGGGAGCAACCGCACCTGAAGCTGGCAGGCTCCTTCCGGCTGCGCTGGAGCGACATCCCAGCCAAGCGTCAGGTCGGCCCGTCCACGAGAGGCGTCACGCGGACCGGCAGGGCTCGCTGTGAGCGTAAAGGGCAGCTCAGCAGACCGGCCATCCGGACCATCAAGCGCAACCCGGCCAGTCGTTCCCGCCTCCCCCCAGACGGTCACCGGTATCTCCAACCGCTCACCCGGCCAGCACAGCGGTGGCACCGCTGCCGTGAGCCTCTCTGCGGTGCTGACCACTGCCGCAGCCGCCTGCGTATGAGCTGCCGCACCGCCCGCCGCCAAGCCAGTTGCTGTCGCCCGCCAGCTGAGCGCCACCAGCACTATCGCAACCACGCCATAGCCGCATTCCGACCGCCAGCCCGCCGCCGTCAGCCACCAGT
>JBDQOY010000230.1:0-3651 GCA_040260935.1 Pirellulales bacterium | reverse complement strand
TTGCGGGGGAGTCTCGCGGACAGCCGAGCGTGACCATTGCCTGCCCAGGCTTCTTTCAGTCGGGCTTGCTCGGCAGTTGGCACTTCACTGGCACGATCGAGCAGCGTGAGGCGGTGCGGCGGATGGAGGCGACACACTGGACCTCCGAGCGGGTTGCGAAGCAGGTGCTGGCCGGCACGTTTGCGGGCAGGCGGTATGTGGTGCTCGGTCGGCAGGCCCGCTGGCTCTGGCGACTCAAGCGGCTGGCGCCGACGTTGGCCACTGGCCTGATCAGCCGCGTCTATCACCGGTTGGGCCGATGACCCCAATGCTGGTGGCAACTCTCGGGTATCAGACAGCACCTTGCGACCCGGTGGAGGGTGAGCTAGCACTCAGAGAACGCGGCAGCTGGAAAACACTGTTTTGAAAAACAGGTGGATGAGGCCGCAGCCTTCGTCGGGCACTTCCTGCTGGCGGCATACCGAGAGAGGACACGCGATGAACCGGTTTCGAAGGATCTGCTTCCAAGGGATTGGGCTGGCCTGCCTGCTTGGCAGCGGTCATGTCTTTCTGCCTGGGGCCGTCTCGGCCGAGGAGCGTCGCGGGCACGACATGCCCTACGACGGCACGTGGGAGTCCCTTCAGACCATGCCGGTTCCTGCCTGGTTTGAGGATGGCAAAGTTGGCATCTTCATCCATTGGGGGCCGTACAGTGCGATCGGCTATCGCAAGGGAGGCAGGGGCTATGCCGAGCATGTCCCCAAGCAGATCTATCGGGATCCCGCCCACTACTACGGCTTCATGAAACAGCGATGGGGAGCGCATCCGCCGGAGTTCGGCTACAAGGATGTGATTCCTGAATTCACCGCCGAACACTGGGATCCAGCAGCCTGGGCGCGGCTCTTCAAGCAGGCGGGGGCGACCTATGTGGTGCTGACCGCGGAGCACCATGACGGCTGGGCCAACTGGGATTCTGACCTGACGCCCTGGAATGCCGTGGACAAAGGTCCGCACCGGGACCTTGTTGGCGATCTCGGCCAGGCCGTTCGCAAGGAGGGGCTGAAGTACGCGGCCTCGTATCACCGAGAACGCCACCCGGGATTCTTTGCAACCGAGCAGTTCGCGGTCCACAGCACGCCCCTGCCCGATGTTGCCGAAGAGATCCGGCGGGTGCCCGAGGCCAGGTTCCTGTACGGCCCGGAGTTCAGCTACAGCAAAGCATTCGTTGATGACTATGTCGCCCGCTGGAAGGAGATTGAGGCGAAGTACCACCCCGACATGCTCTGGATGGATGACTTTCCCATTTACACCCGCGATGGCAACAAGGTTCGGCAAGGGATTGCGAAACCGGAAATTGCCTATTTTGACGACCAGATGCGGGCCATGATCACCGACTACATGAATCAGGCGGCGGCACGTGGCCAGCCGGTCTACGTCAACAACAAGGGTGGAAGCCGAAACTGGCCAGATGGCGTGGGCTGCCTGGAGAAAGACAATCTCCGGCTCGCTGTCATTGGCCCGAAGTGGCAGAGTTGCACCACTTTCGGTACGTCATTCGGGTACTTGGAGGGCGACACCTACAAGAGCGTGGCCGACGTCATTCATGAGATGGTCGAAGTGGTCAGCCGTAATGGAAACTTCCTGGTGAACATTGGTCCCCAGGCTGACGGCACGATTCCGAAACCACAGGCGGACCGTCTGCGTGCCCTCGGAGCCTGGCTGGCCATCAACGGCGAGGCGATCTATGGCAGTCGTTCCTGGAAAGTCTGTGGCCAGGATGACGAGCAGCTCGCCTTCACCACCAATGGGAAAACCTTGTACGCAATCAAATGTTCCCGGCCGACGCGTCTCTTCACGATCAACGAAACGGCAGGCTGGGATGCAGACACGGTCGAAGCGGTGCGGCTTCTTGGGGCTGACGCTACTGTTCACTGGGAGATGACGCCCGCTGGTCTGCGGATTGCACCACCGGAGGAGCTCGGGAAGAGCACTGCTGCTTGGACGTTTGCAATCGTGACGAATGCCGAACAACATAAGCCCAGCGTGATCGTCGACGATGCGAGGAAGGCACTGAGCAATACGGGGAAAGTTGATCTCGACGGACGAGTGAGGAAAACAGAATGAAGATCTGGCAGACGATTGGTTATGGCGTGATCTGTGCCGCTGGCCTCGGGGCTGTAGTGCTGACCAGTGGGCCAGTGGCTGCCGCTGCAGAAATGACGTGGCGGGTCGATAGTTCCGAGGAATGGAACGAGGCTGGTCAGCAGCTTGAGGGCGTCGTGGTGAACGACGGGCTGCTTGAGCCGACCGGCAAGCAGGGCGTCTACCGCAGCAGCCTGCGGCGGTTTCCGAGCAAGCAGGCAGCTCAGACGCTGATCCTCACGCCGTCCGTCCGCTGGGAGAACTGGGAGCCGACTCCGCAGAAAGTCGCCCCGCCGACGCTTGGTGATGCACCCATTTTCCTCGTCAAGGGCCCACGGGACTACTGGCTGTTTGGACGGAACAAGCCTCCGCGAAAGTCGAAGGGCTCCGGCTTCAAGCCGACCGCAACGACGCTCGAGGGCTTTGATGTGCCGTTGCGAACCACTCCCCACCCGCATCTCTTTGATGCTCCTGGCGGACTGCAAAAAGGCCTCGGCGGGTACCACGCCTGGCAAAGCCGGGACATGGTCAACTGGGTGCATCACGGCCCGGTGACGGCTGGCCATGCGAAATGGGCGACCACGGCGGAATTCGTCGATGGGAAGGCCTACATCTACTACGACTTCCCCAACGACCAGGACCCGCACCTGTACGTCGACGAAGATCTGACTGACGGCAAGCCGGGAGAGGATCGGGGCCGGGTCTTTCTCGATCCCTCGGATGGGTCGGACTGTGCGATCCTGCGTGGTCTCGACGGCAGATTCCATCTGATCTACGAGGATTGGAGTCCGATCGACGCCCGGAAACATTCCTGGGATTCACCGCTGGCCGGGCATGCCGTCAGTGACGATGGCCTCGGTGGGTTCGCCATTCTGCCGCCGGTGGTTGATGAGCGGACGAAGCCGACTGGGAAATTTGCCGAATATCCCCACCCGCACTGGCACCAGGAAGATCCGAAGAACTTTCCGGTCACGCCACCCGGTCAGCAAGCCGTTGGCAGGTACGAGGTGCATGAGCCGGAGCAGAACGCGTTTGGGGATTGGGGGGCAATTTCCATCGGCGGGCAGTACTACCTCGTTGCCGATTACCACCCCGCTCATGAATCGATTCGGATCGGCCTGTTCACCTCCCCGAGTCTTGACCAGCAGTTTGAACTCATCGGTGAACTGGGGAGTGGGCATCCCGATCCCGACATTGGCTTTGCCGAGGGGCGGTTTTACTTGATCAACCAGACCAAGCGTGACTACGTGAGTCCAGGGCCGTGGGTTGAAAAGGTCGAGGTTCGCGTGGGTGTCGATACAACCAACGATGGGAAGGCCGACGTCTGGAGTGACTGGCAAGAGGTCAGCGAGCAGTACGACTTCATCCCGGGCTTTTCCAAACAGGTGAAGCGAACACCAGCCGTCATCGACCTGGCCGCACTACCGGCAGGCCATGGCTTCTGCTTCGAGATTAGGCTTGAGGACACGACGGAGAACAAGTCAAAGCCGCTCCTCGATGCCGCTGAGATGCGGTTTGAGTAGAGGACGG
>JBDQOY010000229.1:0-7846 GCA_040260935.1 Pirellulales bacterium | reverse complement strand
GTCAAAAACGTGCTGGTCACGAGGCGTACCCGCAAAAGTCATGAACCACAACCGGAACATGTAAAAGGCCGTTATGAACGCACCACCCGCAACCGCGACATACAAAATGGTGTGCTGCGGATTAATCCGCGAGAACAGCAACGCCTGCGCCAGAATGGCGTCTTTGGAGTAGTAGCCACTGAAACCAATCACAAACGGAACGCCCGCACCGATGATCGCCAGGCAGCCGACCAACATGGTCCAGCCGGTGTAGGGCATGACCCGAATGAGCCCGCCCATCTTTCGCATGTCATTGGTATGACAAGCATGAATGACCGAGCCGGAGCAGAGAAACAGCAGGCTCTTGAAGAACGCGTGGGTGACCAAGTGAAACAGCCCAGCAACCCATCCCCCAACGCCAAGGGCAAGCATCATGTACCCCAGTTGGCTCACTGTCGAATAGGCCAGCACACGCTTGATGTCGTTTGCCGTCACCGCGATCGTCGCTGCAATAAAGAGCGTGATCCCACCGACATAGGCAATCACCAGCAAGACATCAGGGGTCAAAACCGGAAAGAATCGACCAACTAGATAGACACCGGCCGCCACCATCGTCGCGGAGTGCACTAGTGCGGAAACAGGAGTAGGTCCCTCCATCGCATCGGGCAGCCAGACAAACAGCGGTACCTGAGCACTCTTGCCGACACAGCCGCAGAAGATGCCGACACCGGCTACAAAAAGCAGCCATCGTCCATAGCCCTGCTGCCGCCAGCCAGGCACTGCCGCTGAAACCTGGTGCCGCAGTTCATCGGCATTGCCACCAGCGTTGGCGAGTCTCGCCACTTCGTCAGCCGCCGAAAACGCGACCAGTCCGGCGGGAACTTGCTGGGCATGGTGTTCCTGTTCAGGCCGCACCAGTTCAAACAGGCCTGGCCGCGCTGCACCTGTCGTCGGATCGACGCTGTCACCGAAATGGAGCGTCCCGAGGCCACCCCACAGGGCCATCAGGCCAATCAGCATGCCAAAGTCACCAACACGATTGACAATGAACGCCTTGTTGGCTGCCGTCGAGGCCGAATGCCTCTCAAAGTAGAAGCCGATCAGGAACCATGAGCAGATCCCGACCAATTCCCAAAAGACAAAGACCATCGCCAGATTGCCGGCAATCACAATGCCGAGCATCGAGAAACAGAACAGCGACAACGCCTGAAAGAATCGGTGAAAACGCCCCTCGCGGGTAAACGCTGCGCCTGAGGCAAGCTGCACTTCCCCATCCGTCACCGGATGCAATTCGTCGTGCATGTAGCCTGCCGCATAGATGTGAATGCACGTGGCAATAAAGGTGACAACCACGAACATCAACACTGTAATGGAGTCGATGTACCAGCCGATCGACAACTGGAGCGAACCACCGGTGTAAAGCGTGTACCAGTCACCGGCGTACGCCACCGGCTTCGCCGCAGCATGCCCAGCCCCGTGCCCCTCGGCGGCGTGGCCATCGTGATGGGTGTCACCGTGGCTGTTAGCCTCATGGCCGTCAGCCGTCGACTCCGTGAGCCGAGCAACGAACCGAACCGTTGGCGCCGACGCGACCGGGCTTGCAGCCTCGACGGCCGCATGTCCGTCGCCGTGCGCGGCCACCGTCACAGGATGACTGCCAAGCCAGACAACAAGTGCCGCCAACGACAGGCCCAACGACGTCATGATCGCGGCGGTAGCGGCCGTTGCCGCCCCTTTCCCATGTGCACCCATGCGGGGGCCAAAGAACAGGATCGCCACAAATGACGCGAGTGGAACCAGCCAGGCCAGTCCCAACAAGAGCGGCAGTAGGTTTTCGATCGACATGATTTTGTTTGATTAATTCAGTGGTCCGAACGGCCGGTGATGAACGGCCCCGTAGCGGCCCCTCCGCTACCCGCGAAGGTCATCCGCACGATCGACATCGACCGTGGCGTGGTTGTTGTAGAAGTTGAGCGTAATGGCCAACGCCACCGCTGCTTCGGCGGCAGCCAGCAGAATGACGAACAACGCCATCACCTCACCATCGAGGCCCAATGGCGGACGACCTTCGCCGGCAAGATACGACGACCCAAACGCGACAAAATTCAGGTTCGCACCGTTGAGAACCAACTCAATGCCCATGAGCACCCCAATCGCGTTCCGCTTCACGGCCATGCAGACAATGCCTGCGGTAAAGAGGATGGCACCAACCACCAGATAGTGGGCCACGCTAACGGTACCGGCCGCTATCAGCATCATCGTCCAGTCTCCACAAGCACAGACGAGGCCGGTTCGCCGGCCCCTGCATCCACCCGCGACGGTGTCGACGATTCAACCGACGCGAACAGCTCAACCGTTCGAGGCGTCCGCCGCCGCTTTGCCCGGGCAAGGTAGGCGGCACCAACCAGAACCACCAACAGATGCACGGAAACGATTTCAAACGGCAACAGGTATCCACTGGGTGGCCGGCGACCGGCTTCCGGATCGCCACCATCAACCCGGACCCCAACGAGTGCCATGCCGAGCGGCGTTGCCGTCGGTGCCGCCACCTCGGCCAGACCGGGCCGCCGCCAGGCCTCAATGGAAACCGCTGACTGCACCAGAACCGCAAAGAGCGCCGCCCCAAGAATGCCTGCAAGCACCTTGTCTCCAGTTGGCGTCTTCAGGGCAATCAATTGCGTCTGAGCGGTCAGCATGACGCCAAAAACAAGCAGTACAAGTGTGCCTCCGACATAGATCATCAGTTGCATCGCGCCGACAAATTCTGCGCCCGCCAGAAAAAACAGCCCGGCAGTCGCTACCAGCGACACCACCAAATGGAGTGCCATCCGCACGACGTTGTCGGTGAGCACCACCATCACAGCGGCCCCACAGGCAATCGCGGCAAACAGCAGGAAGAACAGGCCGTGCCAATCAACCGCAGCCAGCGGCAACTGAGCCAGCATTCCCGAGAACAGACACTCTGTCATCGTGACACTCCCACAACCTGCCGCTCTGCGGCGGGCACAAATCCAACCGAGGCCTCTTGTACCGGGGCCCCGTCTGCCTCGCCCTCAAGCCAGGCCTCTCGAACGGCAGCGGCGTGCGGGCGACCGCCCGGCAGCAATCCACCCGGCAAGAAGAGCTGCCAGAGCATCACGCCAGCGAACATCAACGCAGCGATTGGGGTGCAGTATTTCAGACAGGTGGTCATCACCTGGTCGATTCGCAAGCGGGGAAGCGTCCAGCGAATCCACATCATGACCAGGACACCAAGGGTGGCCTTCCCCATCAGATTGGCACACCCCAGCAGGCGCACCGCATACGGCGCCGTGACTGCCGTGCCGTCGCTCCAGCCAAGCAGGCTCGCCACCGGAACCGGGCCGTTCCACCCGCCCAAAAAGAGCACCGCTGCCAACACACTCACCAAGAACATTGAGCCGTACTCCGCCATGAAGAAGAAACTCCATCGCAGCCCGGAATATTCCGTGTGAAAACCAGCCACCAATTCACTTTCCGCCTCAGCGAGGTCGAACGGTGCGCGGTTCACGCTGGCAACAGCACAGGTGTAATAGACCCAAAAGATCACGAACGTGAACGGGTCGTGAAAAATGAACCAGTTGGTGAACCAGCCTGCCTGCTTTTCACCGATCGTTACCAGGTCCATGCTCCCAGCCAGCATCACCGGCACAACAACGCACATGCCGAGCGGCACCTCATAACTAACCACTTGGGCAGCCTCACGCATTGCCCCGAACAGTGACCACTTCGACGCCGACGCATAGCCGGCCAGAATCACTCCGAAGACCTCAAGCCCAAGCACCGCCACCACAAAAAAGACGCCGACGTTCAGCCGCAAGCCGACGACGTCAAACGCGAACGGCAGGGCGATGAAGGCACAGAACGAAGCGCAAAAACTGACGTACGGGGCGATGCGGAACAGCAGGCCGTCGGCGCCGTCAGGCATCAGGTCTTCCTTGGCGAGCAGTTTGATGCCGTCGGCAAGCGACTGCAGCCAGCCAAACCGCCCCCCCGTCCGGGTTGGCCCCAGACGGTCTTGGATGCGGGCCGCAATTTTTCGCTCCGCCCAGATGAAGACGAGCGCCCCGCCAGCGATCAAATTGAGGATCAGGAAGGCAGACACCCCCGCCACGGCGGTCCATGCCAACCAGCCGGGCAACCCGATCGTTTCGATCAAAAATTCAGCCATGAGGGCAATCCACCGCGTGGGTTCCAACCCCGAAGGGCCTTTGTGAAATTTTGCACGAAGTCTGCATCAATGATGACCAACACACAAGTATGCACCCGCGAATTCCGTCCCCGACCTACCTGTCAATCTCGCCCATGACGATGTCGAGGCTCCCGACGACGGCGGGAACATCTGCAATCAGGCAGCCCCGACAGAGTTCGGGGGCGACGGCAAGATTTGAGAAGGAACTCGAGCGGGCCCGCACCCGCCACGGAATCGCCGCACCCTCACTGACGAGGTAAAAACCCATCTGGCCTTTCGGGCACTCGGTTTCGAGGTAGGCATCCCCCGCCGGAAGCTTTTCGGCCAGTTTCAGGGGCTCGCCCAGCGGGCCTTTGCACTGCGAATAGCGGTCGATCGACTGCCGAATCAGGTCCATCGACTGCATGACCTCGAGCATTCTCACAAAAAAGCGATGCCAGCAGTCACCCAAAACAGCGTCGAAGGGGACCGCAGGATATTCGCGATCTCGCGGGTAGTGGCCATCTTTCATGACAGCCACCTCGAAGGCATAGCCGTCATACATCGCGGTGTAGATGCTTTCCCCATCCCGCCGCAGATCGATGTCGACACCGCTGCCGCGGAGAACAGGACCGGTGCACCCATAATCAATCGCCATCTCAGGACTGAGCACACCGATACCAGCCGTTCGCTTCACAAAAATCGCGTTGGTGGTCAGCAGGGTGTGATATTCACGGATAATCGGCTCAAACTGGTCAAGGAACGCCTCGCACCGCGCGAGCCACCCCGGCGGAAGATCGGCCGTCAGGCCGCCAACGGTGATGTAGCTGTAGGTGAGCCGGGCCCCACAGGCCTCCTCAAACAGATCGAGGATTTTCTCCCGCTCGCGGAAGGCGTACAGAAACGGGCTGAATGTCCCCAGATCGAGCCCGTACGCTCCCATGCCGACCAAGTGGCTCGCGATCCGATTGAGTTCAGCGATGAGCACCCGCAGGTGCTTTGCCTTTTCGCTCACCTCGTACCGCAACAATTTCTCGACGGCCAATGACCAGCCGAGGTTCATGTTCATCGCCGCCAGATAATCCATTCGGTCGGTGTAGGGAATCCACTGCCGGGCAGTCAGATTCTCGCCAATCTTTTCGGCACAGCGGTGCAGGTAGCCAATGTGCGGCTCCATCTCCGAGACAATCTCCCCGTCAGTCCGCAGGACCAACCGCAACACGCCGTGCGTACTGGGATGTTGCGGCCCCATGTTGACCAGCATTTCATCGGTGCGGACATCGAACTCAATGATCCGCTGATCATCATCGAGCAGTTGCGACATGGTGTTCCTCACAATCCGGGGTTTGTCTGGTCAGGTGTTTGCCCTGCTGAGGCGTGTCTCTGCAGAAAGTGACGGACGGCTACCGCGCCCGCATGCCGTGGTACTCGAGCGGCATCTCGTAATCTTTCCGAAGCGGATAGCCCTCCCAATCCTCTGGGCAGAGAATCCGCCGCAGATCGGGATGTCCGACAAAGTGCACACCGGACAGGTCATAAACCTCCCGCTCGTGCCAGTCGGCTCCCCGCCAAACGCTGGTGACACTCGCCACCTCCGGCAGACAGCCCGGCTCATCGTTCTTCCACCGCGGCAGATTCGTCTTCAGAACGAGACTCACCCGGGAGGTGGTACTCCAGAGGTGATAGACCAATTCGGTGTGCGGTTCCCACGAAACCTTGGCTGCTTTTTTCGGGTCGGGCTCACACCAGTCAACAGCGGTGATGCACTGCAGGCCGTCGAACCGGATTTCGCAGGAATGCTTCAGCCACCGGCAGGCCTCAAGCAGTTTCTCTGGAGCAATCTCCAGCCATGGGTCTATCGCCTCAAAACTCCGTTCGACGACCGCCCCCGGAACGGCCCCCTCCAATTGGTCGACAAAATCAGCTCCTCGCATCGTTCGCTAGACTCCTTTTTCGGTGGCGGAACCGGCTGCCCGCTGGGTTGCGACAGCGCGAACCCAGTCGAGATCACCGCGGTACCAGACGTAGGCAAAGCCAACGAGCAAGATGGCGTAGAACGCCGCCATGTCGAACACGGCCGTGCGAGCGAGCATCCGGCCGCTTTGTGCCACCGCCCATTCAGCCTCTGCCTGCCGCGGCGTCCGCTCGCCCCGCGTCGCTTCAATGGCTGCGGCAGTGCGGTCGTCTGGCGTCAGCATCGGAACGGCGGGCTTCGCGAGACCGAGTTCCCGGTACGTTCCCGCTGCCGCTGCAGTCAGGGTCACGCCATCAGCCTGCACGGTAGCAACAGCTGGATCGGCCAACTGCGTGGCTTTTCCGAAAACCGTTGCCCACGGAAAGAACAGCGCGACCTCGACATCAAAAATGATGAACAGCAAAGCGACCACATAAAAGCGGAGGTCAAACTGGACAAAACTTGAGCCAATCGTCGGCTCACCGCACTCATAGGTTTCCAACTTTTCAGTGTTGGGAACCCGCGGCCGAACCAACCAACCAACCAGGAGATTGACGGCGAGAAACGCACCGCCAACGGCCACGAACAGGGCTATGAATCCGGCGATCAGCACGGGATCAAACATGGAAAAGCATCCTCAAGGATGATAACTGGGCTCCAAACATACTCCGGGGCACGAACGTCACCCGGTCATGGGTTTTGTCGTGACAGGCAACAGGGCTTGCGTCCCGTCAGGAATTCGGACCTCCGTGAACCGGCTCCACGATTTCTTTTGAAGCCGCAACCGCTGTTGGATTAAGCGTCGACCTCCCCCAGGCAACATCAACCGGCAGTCGGGCAAAGTCGACCATGGTGCCATCACGGCTGTAGCAGCTCAAATCGAGCGTCGATCCCATGAAGATGCAGTCGACCGGGCAGGGCTCTACGCACAACGCACAAAACATGCATTTCGAATAGTCGATGGTGAACCCACTGACCTGGAAACCCTTGCCGTTGGCAACCCGTTCCTTGCCGATGTAGATGCAGTCAACCGGGCAGGCCTTAGAACACTGATCGCAGGCGATACAGGTGGTGAGGTCATACCGATGGAAGCCTCGGTACCGCGCGGCAACGGGGGCTGGGAGTTCCGGATACTCGAAGTGCTCTGTGAATGTCCGGCGATCTGGGTCGAAGGTGCTGCTGAAGACCTTGAGCGTGACACCCATTCCATGCAGCACAGTGCCAATGGCGGTGAACAGATTGCGGAACCATCCGATCATGGGACCATCCGATCGAGGCTACGGGAGGGAAAGCCTGCGTGGGGCACGGAAACAACACTACTGCGCAAACACAACCCTGCGCAAAACTTCTGGCGAAGGATACCCCGGAGGGCACTAACCGAGCGGACTGGCACGGCAAACACGCTGGCTGCCGCCCGAACCACCGCCATTGCAGGCAGAACTCAACCGGCGGGAAGCAGCGGATCGACCAGTACTGCAAGCGAGGTGAGCAACCGCCCACTCCTTCGACGGCTGAGTATAGGGGAGGCGAAACAGACAACAAGCGGCACGAACCTCTGGCGACGTCAACACTCACGATCGGTGTCGAGATAACCAGACGCCCAGCACGTCTGCCGCAATACCACTCGGCCTGGCGATGGAGTCCGACCACTTTCCTCCTCCCAACTGTCCGGGTACCGCGACGCCATAAACCCCCAGCACGAAGGGGGTCGCGTTTTCCTACCG
>JBDQOY010000228.1:0-3724 GCA_040260935.1 Pirellulales bacterium | reverse complement strand
TTTTTTGGCGCTGATTGCGAGGTGGCTTCTGTCACCGCTGGCAGGGCGAGGGAGTGGCGGGAAAAGATGCTGACGTCTCTCTCTGAGGCTGCCGTTGCGACTCACGTCGGTCGAGCCAAGATGTTTTTCGCCCATGCACTGGATTCTAGGATTATTGCGACAGATCCTTTCGCAAAAATCAAAAAGGGTTCGCAGCGGAATAGTCGGCGCAGGTATTTTGTTGAGCAAGCGACGATCAAAAAGGTGCTGGATGCATGCCCCGACAATGAATGGCGATTGATTCTCTGCCTTGCTCGGTTTGGAGGCCTGCGTATTCCGAGTGAATTGGTTGAGCTGCGTTGGAAGGATGTGGATGTGGCAGAGGGGCGAATCCTGATTCACGTCAAAAAGAAAGAGCATTTAGACGGCCACCAGACGCGGGAGATCCCCATCGTTGCTGAGATTTGGGATTATTTGGAGGGGCCGTACTGTTCCAGACGAGCTAACCCTGCTGCCTCAGGGGAAGACTTTGTTGTGAGCCGGGGCAGGGAAGCGAACGCAAACTTGCGAACTCAACTGCTGCGGATTCTCAAAAGAGCAGGGGTTGAGCCATGGCCGAAGCTGTTCCAGAACCTTCGGGTGTCCGCCCGGCAGGACCTACTTGGCCAACGGTATTCGCGAGAAGCGGTGAACGCATGGCTGGGTCACAGCGATCGCGTCGCGGATGGACACTACGGTCTTGGTGCTACGGCGGAAGACTTCGGGAGAGCGAGTGCTGCGATGTTGCAAAAAGTGTTGCACTCAGCGCCCGTCATGGCTGATCAGGAGCAATCAGCAGTCAACGAAGAAGCCGTTTCGCTCGTATTTCCGAACGAAACGGCTATTCAGGTACCCTCGACAGGGATCGAACCTGTAACCTCTAGCTCCGGAGGCTAGCGCTCTATCCAATTGAGCTACGAGGGCGCTCAGGGAGCCGGCGGAAACGGACGCAAGGAAACCTGGAAACCTCCGCTGCCAACTCATCTGCCGGGAAGTCTAGCACCCGCTGTGCACCCGAGCCAGCGGCCCACGTGGACCAAGGGCGATACTGCCAGATTCCCCCGAAAAGCATCGCGGACAGGCCATCGTGGCATGAGGCTGCGGGACGGCACCCCGGCGACCAGTTCCGGGCAATCACAAGTGGCCAGGTCGGGCGTTTTGAGAACGCTTAGGCGCTTCGCTTGAGCGGCATTCGCTGCCGCCGTCGCGGCCGGCTAACACCACCGCCAGCATGCCCCAGCTCAAACCGCACACTGCGGCCACCGGTCGCTGAATCAGCCTCAGGCGTGTCACTCGCCATCAGCCGGCGGAGTTCCCGAAACCGCGGGATGTACCAGCCAAACTGCAACAGGGCCACCAGGCGCCCGGCCAGCACCGGAAGCGTGCCCAGCGGCGCCCGCATCACGGCATGCCGCACAATCTCAAAAAGATGCAGCACGAGGGCAGAAAGAATTGGCTCGGCTGCCAACGACCGCCAGAACAGCCGCTCGCCGTAGAGACCCGCCTTGAAGGCTGGCTGCAATTGGGCCCGTTCGGGGCCAGCCACTACCTTTGAGTCAGGCTCCAGCACCACGCGACCGCCCGCCGCTCGCAGCGACACCACCATGTCAGCGTCGGCGTACTCATCACCACAGGTCAGGGAAAAGCCATGTGGTAGCCGATCAAGCATCTGCCGGCTCCAGAAGCCCGCCTCAAGCGTTGGCCCTGACGGCGTCGTGTGCTCCACCATGCGAAAGCCCTGCACTCGAGAGGCATCGCCCCGGGGACGCAGGCAGAGTCGGCGGCCTCCACGGCTGGTCTCAATGCCGGTTGCCATGATCCGGTCTGTGTCGTCGGCAGCCACCTCCAAGGGTACTACCGCCGCTACCTGTTCGTTGGTGAAATGCTCAACCGCTGCGTCGGTCCAGAATGGCGTGGCCCGCCAACCAGCTGCCAGCAGATGGACAATTCGCCCCCGGCTGGCCGCCAGCCCCAGGTTGATGCAGGCCACCCGGTTGGAACCAACCGGTGCCTTGATGAACCGGATCTCTTCTGAGCCAACATTCCAGGGGTCGGCATAGTCAAACCCCAGCACGACGACAATCTCGGAGTCGTCAGGCCGGTTCTCGAGAATGCTCACCAGCGTCTCTTCAAGCGCCGCCCCGTCGCTGGGCGCTGGGACGACAATCGAAAGCCGTGGAGGCACAGTGGTCGCCGTCGGCATCATGGGCCGTACACCAGAAGATCAGTGAGAAACTGCACGCAACACTCAGGCAGCAATTCGCTGCGGCTGCAGTTCGTTGAAAAGATTGACCGTGTGCAGCATCTCGCCTTCGGCGTTGTAGAACTGCACCACGCCGCACTCGATCAGCCACATCGCGAACATCTCGGTCACCCGATAGCAGCGGGCAACACATCGTCCCCGATCAATGCGGATGTTCTCCTGCAGATCGTGGGCATCGTCATACTCGGCTCCGAGATCGACGAACAGACGGGTGACCATCTCACGCACATCTGCCGCATTCATATGCAAATGCATCACAGCAACCTCCTGTTGCACTTCTGTCGGACGACGTCTTGTCGCACGCGGGGGGAACCGTAGCCATCTGCCCCGTGGTGACGGAAGGCTGGTTTCCCAAAAGCCCGCTGCCCCATCCGCCAAGAAGTGAATCGACACAGACTCTCCGGGTGAATCACGAGTTTGCTGACCGCCTGCTCAATCATCCCGACCCGCCATCTCACCCCAGCCTGCCACTTGCGGCATGGACTGCCGATAAACCGGGGAAACTCCGCAGGTTTGCGGCATTACGGGGATTGCCGGCGGCCGCTGCCCACCGCCCTCGCCGGCACCTGCCCAGCGGCCAGCTAGAGCCGCTCGGTCCACGCCGCCTGCCCATAGCGGGTGGCCAGGAGGTCGTCGACCTGCTGCTGCGGCCACGACCGCTCGGCCCGAACCGCCCCAAAGGCAGTCCGCACCGCGGCATCAAGGAGGGGGCGGCCAAGGTTCAGGTTGGCCAGGAATGCCCGGTGCGGCCGCTGCTGGCGATAGTCGGGTTCGCGGGGCGGATGCTGAAGCAGACGGCCAACCAGATCGAGTGGAAAGTCATCAAGCAGGGTGCCGTGATAGAGCACCGCCCGCCGTCGCACCCGCAGGGCATTGCCAGAAACCTTGCGGATGCCGTCGCCCTCTCTCAAGGCTAAATCAGACGTCCCCTCGCGGATGACCGGCCGGCCCGCTGCGGCAGTCAGGGCCGCTGCCAGCGGCGCGAGCATTGCCTCATGGATCGAATCGATCGGCGGCACCTTGGCGTAGGGCACGATCACCGCCCACATCACGCAGCCCGGCCCCAGCAGCACCGTCGCCCCGCCGCTGGGCCGCCGCAGCACTGCTGCCCCCGCCGCGCGGCAGGCTTCACGATCGACCTCTTCAGACACCCGGCTGGAGGAGCCCACAACCACCGTCAGTTCGCTGGCCTGCCAGGTGCGGGCAATTGGCGTGGTCAGGCGTCCAGCCTCGGCCTCGTTGAGCAGGGCCTCGTCCAGAGCCAGTTGAGCGGCAGGTGAGAGCCACTGGGGCAGGGTCGTCTCGTCCAGCCACCCGGCCGCCGACGTCGAATCTTTCACGGCATCTCACTTTCAGGGGAAAAGCAGTCTATCATGCGGATAGTGGCAGCCACCCTGCAGACGGGCCATCGGCCTGCCAACCGGTTGATTCGCACCTGGTCTC
>JBDQOY010000227.1:0-9864 GCA_040260935.1 Pirellulales bacterium | reverse complement strand
TGGTGGTGGGCAGCTTACCGTGCCGGTTCCCGGGGGCGCCGGTCTTGAGGCGTTGGGGGTGTTGGGCGGAGGCGGGCCGCGTCCGCAGGCTCAGCCGACAGCCAACGAACCGCTCGCCATCACCTGGCAGGGGCGGATGGATTTTGACGGACAGACGGCCCGTTTTGTTGATCGCGTTCAGACCGGCAGCGGGGGTACGTCCCTGCATGCAGGATCGCTGGACTGCATCTTCACCCAGCCGCTTTCGTTCGATCGGCAGGGGCGGGCAGGTGGATCGCAGCCGACCGATGTTGCTCGCATTGCCTGCGGCAATGGCGTGCGGATTGATAGCAAAACCGAGGCTGCGGGCAGGGTCGATTCAGAAGAGCACCTCTTTGTGCGGGATCTGTTCTTTGATCGCCGCACCGGCGATGTGCGGGGCACCGGCCCTGGTCGACTGACCAGCACTCGGCGGGGCGGTGGCGGCCTGCCGTTGGGAACGCCGAGCCTGCCGGGAGGTTCGCCAGCACGTCCTGCGGAAACTGCTCCGCTGAACAAAACTGATTCCAACGGAATGACGTTTCTTGGGGTCGACTTCCAACGTGGCTTCACCGGCAACATGAACCGGCGGCAGTTGGAATTTCAGCAGCGGGTTGAAACCATCTGGGGACCGGTGTCGCTCTGGGAAGAGAGCCTCGATCTCCATGCTCCGGGTGGTCTACCCGAACAGGTTGTCGCTGTGACCAGCGATGTTCTGGCCGTTGGCCAGACACCCCCGGTTCCTGGTCGGGATATCCGGACGATCGAGCTCTCGGCAGGCGGAAACGTGCTGGTTGAAGGGGCGGCCTTTACGGCCCGCAGTGCCCGGCTGTCGTACAGCGAGATGAAGGACCTGTTGGTCTTTGAGGGAGATGGCCGCACCGATGCTCAGTTGTTTCGCCAGGATCGTATTGGCGGGCCAACATCGAGTGCCTCCGCGGGCAAGATTCTTTACTGGCGGCAGCACAACCGGGTGGAGGTGCAGGACGCACGGTATCTCGACTTCGAGCAACTCGGCGGGGGGGGCGGCCTGCCGAGTTTCCCGGGGACGACCCCACCACGCTGACCCATCAGGCCAGCCGCCGAGCTTCCTTGTCGAGTGCCTCTGTGAGGAAGGCGACTGCCTCGGCTCCGAAGGCTTCCAGTGGCTGGTTACCAGTCGGTTGGTCGAGAAGTGCCGTGTGGGGAATTCCAAGTGCGATGAGCTTACTGGTGAGCCGCACGGCGCCGTCATGCCAACGGAAATCATCAGGACCGCTCGCGAACCATTGGTGGCGGGGCCAGTTCAGCGGGTGGATGTGCAGCAGGGCGGTCTCTTGGCGGGCTTCCTCAACTTCGGTGAACATCTCCCAGAGGGAGGCAAACCGCTCGCCGTCAGGCCATTCATGGCCGTGCTGCATGCCGAGATGGAAGTCAATCGCCGGACTGATGGCAGCGGCTACCGGAAAGCGGTCAGGGTAGCGGTACGCGAGCTGCAACGCGGCCTGTCCTCCCATGTCGTATCCAAGGAGGCCGATGCCCGGGGGTGATGCAGCCAATCGGCGGTGGCATTCAGCGAGCATGGGACCGAGCAGGAATGCCTCGGCTGATAGCTCCGAGTCGAACCGATCAAAGTGTCGCCCCAGCCACCAAGAGCCGGGGGCCTGCGGAGCCAGCACAGGCAACCCGGCCTGTTCCAGGACCGTCTGAAGTGGAGGCAGATTGCGGGGAGACTGGCCGTCGAGATCGTGCAGGTAGAGGATAGCCCGCCCCTCGGCCGCAACCGTTGAAGGCTGAAACAGGTCGCAGGCATGGCCGCCAACGTCACAGGTTGACCAACCGGGTGCAGTGGGGGATGACATAGGCGATTGCTTGCCGTGGGAGAGAACCTGTGTTCCTGCGTTCTACCAGAGCAATCCGATCCAGAAAAACCAGCCCCGGTTACGACACGACCGGGCTCCCCTCAAGGAGTTACCATGCGGCAGCTGCTCACCGCGGAAGAACTTGCTGCCGGCATCGATCGTCTGGCTGATGCTGTCCGCCGGGACTGTGGCGGACGGCCGCTGACCCTGTTGGGAGTGCTGACCGGAAGTATTGTGCTGGTTGCCGACCTGCTGCGGCGGCTGGAGGGGCCACTGGAGGTGGGCATGGTCTGGGCGAGCAGTTACCGCGGGGCCGTCACGCAGTCTGGTCGCCTCGATCTCCGGCTCGACTTGTTACCTGACCTGACCGGCCGGGATGTGCTGTTGGTCGATGATATTTTCGATACTGGCCGCACGCTGGCCGCTTTGGTTGAAGCCCTCCGGGCGCACGGTGCTGCGTCTGTCAAAACCCTCGTGCTCCTGCGGAAGCCGGCTCGGACTGAGGTGGCGCTGGTGCCAGACTATGTTGGATTCGACATTCCCGACGCCTTTGTGGTTGGCTATGGTCTGGACTACGACGGAGCCTGGCGGAACCTGCCGGAAATCTGCACTCTCGAGCCGGCCGATCTGTCCTCGCCACCAAGCTAACCCCTGCCCATGCCCCAGGCGGAATGACACCGCTTTTGTTCTGCCGGAATGCCGATGCCCGCTTCTTCTCATACCGGACTGTTGATGGTTGCCTGTGAGCACGATCCGGTCGGCGTTGGTCGGCAGATCGAACTGGCTGCAGCAGCCTTCCAAGCGGCGGGGTGGCAGGTGACCGTTGCTGTTCTCTCCGGCGGCGGCAGCCTTGCTGACCGTCTCGGCAAGGCCGGCACGTCGGTGGTGCGGCTGTCTCGACGGCCACGGCCTGATGCGTCAGCAGCCTTCCGCCTGCTGGCGACGCTGCAACGGGAACGCCCTGCTGTGGTGCTCGGCTGGGGACGGAAAACGGCATGCCCGCTTGCTGTTGCCCGGCAGTGCTGGCGAGCGGTTGGTCTGCCCCCCTACCGGACGCTGCTCCGTCTCGATCAGCCACCACAGGGCTGGCTGGAAACGACAGCAGTTGCCGCCGCTGACCGGCTGCTGGTGACCGCCGAGTCAGTCGCTGACCGCTGCCGGCGGTCGCAGGCCACAGGGCAGATTTATCTGGTTCCCCCTGCGGCTGCCCCCTTCACTGACGCGAGCAATCGTGAGCGGTTGGCCTTGCAGTTAGGGCTCGACCCCGCCAAGCCCTGGACACTTTGCGTCGCCCCGTTGGTTGCCGAGTCGCGGCTGGAGCGGCTGCTCTGGGGCATCGATCAGATGGCGGTGGCCCGGCAGGATCTGGAACATATTGTCGTTGGCAGCGGCAGGCTGAAGCGACGGCTGCTCCGCCGGGCCCGAGTTGAGGAGATTGATGGCTTGCTGCACTGGTTTGATCACCTGCCCTGCCTGCCTGAATTGCTGCCCCAGATTCAACTCGTGCTGCAACCGGGCTCCGTTGCCTACGGCGGTTGTCTGCCGGAGGCGTTGGCGCACGGACTTCCGGTGGTGGCGGTTGCGTCACCCGAGAGCCAGGACCTGCTCGGCGACGAGGGGGCTGGCCGACTGGTGCCTCCGGTGCCGGAGAGTGAATTGGCCCGCCGGGCGATCCAGATGCTGGAGGATCGAGAGCAGGCTGACGCCTGTGCCACGGCCGCCCGCACACGGGCAGCCTCATTGTTTGCAGTTCAGCCAGCGCTTACCGCCCTTGTTGAGGCGATCGAGGCTGCCTGACCGTGGTCACCGCATTGGCAGTGCCCGAAGCTGCCGCCCTGGTGAGAGACTCCGGCACTGCCCAGCTTCGGCGACAAGGTGGCCCGCCTTGTAGACTGCCGCCGGCATCGCGAACATCGCCGCGAGATCGTCGTGGGGCCGGTAGAGTGTGATGTCGGCGTCGGCTGTCAGGCCGAGATGCCCCTTGTCTGGCAGGCCGGCAATCCGGGCGGGTGCTGCCCGAGTGATGATGCAGAGTTCCTGAAGCGAGTATTCACGGTCGAAGTCGGCCAGTGGTGACCGGTCGCGGACAGCGGGATGAATTCGGTCGAAGGCAGCCCGGCGGAAACTGGCATCACCGAGGAGTTGCATCAGGACCGGATAGGCTGTGAAGTGGGCTCCGTTGGGATGATCGGTTGAGAGCACCAGACGCCAGGGGTCGTCTACGGACAAGAACCACTCGAGCCCAATGGCCCACTGCCAGGCGTGGATCAGGCTCTTTTCCTTGTAGTTGATCGGCAGGACACCACAGCCCCCCTCCAGCCAAAGGTCGTGGGAGTGCCAGGGGACTCCGGTGGTGTGGGCCAGATGTTCGGCTGCTGCGGAGTCACCCGTCATTGCGACGGTCTCGCCGAAGAGCACCTGGCCGACGTCGAGCGTGAGGCCCTCGTGGGAATTGAACCAGGCTGCCAGTTCGGCGACCCCTGAGCCAAACGTGTCGGCGTCAAGCTCTCCACCGGTGTAACTGTGAAATTGCACGTGGGCCAGATGGGCGGGGATGCCGTCGAGCGTCTGCATCGTTGCGGCAAGCGTCCGCCAGTTTCCCGGCAAGCCGAGGTTGGCGGTGTGGATATGCAGGGGATGGGGCAGGCCCGCTGCGGCAACGCCGCGGGCCAGCCGCTCAAGCAGCGTGCGGCCTGTCAGGCCGTATCCTGGCAGCGGCGTGTCGAGATCGCGGTGGTCACCACGGCGTTGTTTCCAGAACGTGGGGCCACCAGGGTTGGCGACCTTCACTCCCCAGCCTCCGCCCTGCTCGACGGCATCGCCAATGAGGCGGCCAATCACGGCAGGGTCACCAGCATCAAGGGCGGCCAGAAGCTCAGCATCATCGGCAGCCAGCAGATAAAAGCCCTTGTCGAGAATCGGGAGTTCGGCCAGTTCGAGTGTGGCAATGGCAGCCGCTCCCGTGGCGATGGCGGCGTCGAAGACGGTGGTGTAGCCGAGGGCTGCGTAGAGTGCCCCCGTACTCTGAATGGTGGGGACAGCCGCTGGTTGGCTGCTGGTGCGGTGTTTGCGGGCGAGGTGAGGGGCGATCCGTCGACCAGCGTTTACTTTCGGGCCGGCGACATGGCTGTGCAGGTCAACGCCGCCCGGCATGACGACCAACCCCGTTGCATCGACCCGCCGGAAGCGGATGGGGTCAGTGGGGGCCGCGACGATTGTTCCGTCCTCAATCCAGAGATCGGCCACGACCCCGTTTCGATCGTTGGCGGGGTCGTGGATCGTCCCCCCGATCAGCACGAAGGGATCGTGACCGCCGTGCTCTGCGGCAGGGTGGTTCATCCGGCACCTCCTGCAGCCTGCTGCTCTGCCAGTCGTTCGGTGAGGCTGGTCAGCAGGTCTTCAAGCGTCGGGTGCGTGGCAGGCTCACGCGGTGTCAACGAAATCAGCCGCCCGTCCTCCCGCAGCATCGTGCCACTGGTTGCTCGGGCGAGGCTGGCAGTTGCCAGAACGACGCTCTCGGCTGCTGGTGTGGACGGTGCAACATCGGTGATGTGGATGAGTGATGGTGGCGATGCAGCAGCCGCCAAGGCCGCTTCGATCGTGGTGGTGAGCCTCCCGACCACCATGATGCAGTCGACCTCGCCGCGGCTGATCAGCCGCACCGCATCAGCCTCCGCAGGCAGGAAGAGGCTGCCCCGACGATCGGCGGCGGCGAGTGCTCCGGGGGCTCCGTACCGCCAGGTGCAACTGGCTGCAACACCGGCAGCATTTCCACCGCCAGCTGCGATTCCCTCGCCGAGTGGAATCTGGAAGGCCGGCTTGCGGTGGGCCAGCATCCGCACAAGTGTGGCGAGGCTCCAGGCGGTCAGGCCTGTGGGATCGGTCTGCGCGCTGGTCACGATGCCGACACACTCGGCCGCATCAACTGCGGCGGCTAGTTGTGACACCACCGTGGTCAGAGGTTCGTCGAGCGAGTTCGCGGGATGCTTGTGAAGGTGCATCTGCAGGAGTCTGGCTGCAGGGAGGGCTTCGTCCGCCGTCAGCGCACAATGGAGGTGGCTGGCGGAGGCTGCCATGACCGGGTGCAGGCCAAGGCTGATCGTCCGCCGGCTGCCTGACGGTCCCGCCGGCTGCACAAAACGCTCAATGAACCGGGGGTGGGTGGCTGCCGGGTCACAGTTCCAGAAAATGATCAGGTCAGCCCGGTCACGAAGTTCTTCGAAGGCCGCGGTCACTTCTCCGACCCGAGCAAAGGTCGGGCCGGTGGGAACGGCGGTTTCCGGGGCTCCCGCGTCGATGGCGGCTGCCAGCAGGTCGGCAATCTGGCAGGCAGGCTGTAGGGCCTCCAGAGGAGCGGCAGTCAGGCCGGTGACGAGCACCCGGCGGGCGGTCAGAAGACGACGCACCGCTAGGTCGAGGGCTTCAGAAGGCGTCGCAGGGACGCCATCGATTGCCGGGTTGCTATTCGCAGCAGTGAACCACCGCGCAGCGGCTGGGCACGCCCAACTGGTTGTGGTGAGGCTGCCGGGATCGAGGTCGTCGCAGAGGAGCCCGCAGCCAGCGCAGACTAGACGCTCTGTCGGCGGGATGTTGCTGACGGGTTGGGGCGACGGGCGAGGCAAAGCAGGCTCCTGAGGAGAGCCCCGAGTATGCCCCACGACAGGTTGACCGACAACGCACCATGCCTCAGGCTCGGAGGCCCGACGAGCGTCCGTGGGCAGTCCTCAAACCGGTGGGCGTGGTTCAAGCCAAGCCTGTGAGCGGCCCCTCGCCGCAGTAGTCGGGATTGCCGAAGCGACTGAGTCCTGCGTCACCCATCGCCTGGGCAATCGCCAGCAGGAGCCTGTTGTGGGGCACTCCGCCGGCATCGATCATCTGTCCCCCAAGAAAGCCAAGCCCTCCGCCAATGAATACCCAGGGAATGTCATTATGTGAGTGCGAATTGCCCTCACCAAGTTCGTTGGTCCAGAGGATGGTGGTGTGGTCGAGCATCGAGCCATTGCCACCCGGTTCAGGTGTTTCGGCGAGCCGGTGGGCGAGGTGGGCGATTTCACCGGCATACCAGGCGTTGATCTTCGTAAGTTTTTCCTGAGCTTCAGCATCAGAGTTGGGCTTGTGTGACAGGTCGTGCTGCTTGTCCTGAAAGCCGAGCCACCTCATGCTCGGCTGGCCAACCGAGTTGGTGAACTGAAGCGTGGCCACCCGGGTGAAGTCGGCCTGCAGTGATGCCACAAGAAGATCAATCTGCATCCGGCTGATCGTTGGCATCTGATCATTCTGTTCGACAACACCCTGCTCAAGGACCGGTACCGGATGGTTACTGGGTTCGTGATTGGTCGTGAGTTGTCGCTCAAAATTTCGTACGAGTTCTGCATGTTTCTCCAGCAACTTGCGATCCTCGACCGGCAGGTTCGCGGCAAGCGTAGTCAGGTCGTCACGAACATCATCCAAGACACTCTGGAGGCTCTCGCGGTCCTTCGTCTGGCCGTAGAGTTTTTTGAACATCTGGTAAGGGTCATCAATGGGCGCGACCGGCTGGTTGGGGCCGGAATAAACCATGCGAGTCCAGATGTCGGATTTATTTGGAACCAGTACCCCGAATTCAAGTGAGCCAAAGCGAGTCATGGTTTCCGGGGAAGCCTGCAGGAATTCGCGAATTTCTTGGTCGATTGACTTTCCGCTGGCCCAGCCAGCTGGCGTGTCGCTTCCTCCCTGGATATTTCCCGGGAAAAGTTCGATTCCGGTCAGGAGGCAGCCGATGCCTCGCATATGGCCGTCGCCGTCGCCCCGCACCTGGTTGTGAACACCCTTGACCAGCAGTAGTTGATCGCGGAACGGCTCAAACGGTGCAAGAATCGGAGGCAGTGCTGCGGGCTGGACAGCCGGCGGTGGCGTGGTGAAGGCCCCAGCCTGCTCAGGCCAAAAGTTCTTTTTCACCACACCGTCAGGGCTGAAGACAATCACCAGCCGCTGCCGAGGCCGCCTCGCCGAAACTGCGGCGAGGCTAGGGAGAGTGCCCAGGAAGGGAAGGGTTGCTGGAGCGATGCCAAGCTGTTTCAAAATGGTGCGCCGGGTCAGCATGATTCAGTGGTTGACTGTTGAGGCTTGTTTGTGGCGATCCAACTAAAAATTCTACGTTGTCGATTCCTTTCAGATGACACCATTTCTTTTGTCTTGACCATTCGGGTCCCGAAGGCATCCAGCGAGGGAGGCCTCAGGAATGCATGCTTCGGCGTTAGGCACGACGTTCGTCCCCTCGTTTCAGCGGTTCTTTATGGATCATGTGGCTACCGGACCACCCGTTACCGGTGAGGTTGCTACCAGCAAGATCTCCACAAGAAGCTTTTGGATGGAGTAGTTGGCGGCGGTGAAGCGGTTGACTAACTGGTCGAGGGTGTCGGGCCCCCAGGCCCGGACCGGCTGTTTGACCACGGCGTGGAAGAGATTTTGGACAAAGGCCTCGGCGGCATCACGGCTGACGGCGAGGGCGACGCCGAGTTCCCGGCCGCCCTGAAACCTCAACGGCTCACCGACGCGGGGTTGGTAGCCGCCCGAGGCGTCGATCGGCTGGTCGCTGTCGCCGATCCGCTCTGTCGTGCGGTAGCGGCCGATGGCGTCAAAGTCTTCAAGGGCAAAGCCAAGCGGATTGATCATCGTGTGGCAGGTCTGGCAGGCGACCGGCTTGGTCTGTTCAGCCACCCGCTGTCGCGTCGTTAGGTCGGAATGCAGGGCAGCTGCAAGCGGAGTGACCGCCTCCTTCGGAGGCTTGAGCACGTTGCCCAGCACGCTGCGGGCCAGAAAGACACCCCGATGAATCGGTGAACTGGCGTCGGCATAGGCCAGCACACTGAGCGTGTAGGGGTGCGTCAGCAGCCCGGCCCGCCTGCCGTCGTCGAGTCGCACGCTGTGGAAGGGGGCGTCGGCCGGCAGCGACAGGCCGAAGAGCTGGCCCAGCCGGCCATCGACGAAGACCTCGTCGTGGGTGAACAGCCGGCGGAAGTCTGAGTCCTCACTCCAGACGATCTCGTCGAGCAAAAGTGACAGGCTTGTCCGCATCGCCGCGGTGATCTCGGGTGTGAAGCCGGCATAGCGATCCTGGCTCTTGATGATTTCGGGGCCATGGTCGACCCGCAGCCATGAAAGCAGAAAGCTGTGCAACTTGGCCCGCGTCCGCCGGTCAGCGAGCATTCGCTCGGCATGCTGACGGATTTGCTCGCGGGTGTGCAGTTCGCCCTTGCGGGCGGCGGTGGTCAGCGTTTCGTCAGGCAGCGAGTCCCAGAGCCCAAACGACAGTCGGCTGGCGATGACAGCGGGTGCGAGCGATCGATTGGCGGCTGAGGCCGGCTCCCGATAGAGAAACCGCGGCGAGGTGAGCGTCAGCAGCAGCGATCGCTTGAGGCCGGTCTCAAGGTCAGGGGCGGTGGCAAAGGGGACGTCGACAATGGCCCGATTGAGGTCGGCGGTCAGGGGCTTGCGAAACGCCCGTTCAGCGAAGGTTGTTGCGAAGACCTTGAGTTTGACCGCCCGGTCAGGTGCATTCCGCATCGTCCGGGCGAGCTCTTCGCTGTGTTCCAGGCAATAGTCGGCCGTCTCGATTGCTGCCGCCGTCGTTGCCGCGAACCACTCCGGCGAGATGCGCACACCCCGCTCGTAGCCAATTGAGGCGTCGTCGGGGGGAAAGGGCGTCGCCAGCACGAATGATTCTCGGCTGTCGGCTGGCAGCAGGCACCGCTCGGGGACGATTTCAATGACACCGTGCGGTGGCTTCCAGAGCAGTTCAATCGTGGCCGGCCTCAGGGTTTCGTTCTCGGTCTTGTTTACCCCCTGGTTGGCCTTGGAAAACTCCAGCCGCAGGGGATAGGCCCGGCCGCCAAGCAGATCGATGGTGGCCCGGAACTCGGTCTCGTCTCCTGACGTGACATACGCATCGATCGTCGCCGGCTCGTCCCCAGCCCGATTGACGAAGAGCTTGACCGAATGTTCGCTCCGAACGAGGAACTCGTAG
>JBDQOY010000226.1:0-8835 GCA_040260935.1 Pirellulales bacterium | reverse complement strand
GCTGTTCAAACAGCAGGATGAGTCCGCAGACAAAATTAGCCACCACCTCTTGCAGGCCAAAGCCCAGGCCGACGCTGAGGCCTGCCGCCAGCCACTGCACGCTGCTCCAGCGGAGGCCGAGCGTACCGGCAGCCAGCAGCAGACCGCAAAAGGCGACGAGGTAACTCGTCAACGACGTGATGGCGTAGCGGGAGGCATTGTCGAGCGGAAGTTTCTGGAGCAGGGCTGCCTCAAGCAGGCCCGGGACATTTCGGACGAGAACAAAGGTTAGCAGGAGCGTCGGGAAGGCAATCAGCACATTGCTCAGGGATACCACACTGGCGACAGAGCCATCTGCGTCATGCAGCGTCCAGAGCACGATAGAGTCGAGGAACGAGAGGGCCGGTATCACCGGTGACCAGATCCAATAGAGGGCGACGATGAGCCCGACGATTATGGTGGCATCGATGAGCCGTCGAGTCTGTTGGTCGATGTCAGCCAGTTTCAACTGATTGACGTTAAGGATTTCGGAAGATGCTCCACTGACCTCGGCCTGTTCGCGGAGTGCCGATCGTTCCTTGAGTTGCTTGATCGCGATGCGGCGTTTGGAAACAAGTAGCCACCGCATTGCCAAACCCTGGAAGACTGCTGCGGCGACAACAATCCAGATTGACTGGTACAGCGAGACCGCAAGTTGTGTTGCGGCGAAGGCATACCCGGACAGACTGAAGCCGGCCAAAAAAGCCGGGAGGGCAACCACCAGCGGCTTCCAAAGCCAGGCGAGGCGGGCAACGAGGCCATTGGGACGGGTGGCAAGCACGGCTGCGGTCACCCCGGATCGTTGGTCAAGCAGTCGCCACAGAGTCATGGCAACAAATCCCATCAGAATGCTGAACACGATTCTCGCGAGGGGCGAGAACTCACTGTGGAGCGTCCGCTCGAGCAGCAGAAGCCGCGCCAAGAACACAAGGCTGAGGCCGATCCAGGCCGTGCGGCTAATGGCCCGTCGCAAGGGTTGAATCGCCAGGTTTGGCCAGGCGAAGTGAGCTACAGCGACGCCGTGGGGCCGGATAAGTTGCCGAAGAATCTCCAGGGGAAGAAAGACCATGCTGGCAGCCCAAAGGGCATCAGCCACGAAGGCCGCTGTCGTTTCTGCAGCAGCATATTCACCCAGGAACCAGGAGACCGCCGCCACCGGCAGCCAAATTGGGAGGGCGGCGCAGACAGAAAACAGGATCGCCTGAATGGTGGGCCGAAGTCGCATGGCGTTGGAGCCGCTGAGCGAACCGCCGAGGGCCGTGACCCGCAGAACGAACCAGCGATGCAGCACGATGAACAGGATCGCGGCAAGCAGGACCGCTCCCGCGAGAATGGGCCGGGCAGCGACGCCAATAGCAAAAGCTTGGACGACACTGCCGAGCCGGTCGACATCAAACCAACTCGCAAGGCGGAACAAGCCCCAGAGGTCGGAGAGTTTCACCGGCTTGTCGCTCCGGACCCACAGCAGGTGCTTGTCGATCAGTTCCTCGTAGTCCGCGATTTGCCGGGCGAGCACATCAAACTGCACACCCAGTGGTATCAGGGTGTCGATCAGTCCCCGGTCAAAGTCGGCATTCATCGCTTCGAGTAGGCTCTGCTGGCGGTTCGCCAGTTCCGCTTCAGGAGACCCTTCCGTCAGCGGTTGCTGCTGGTCGAGTTCATCCAGCAAAGTGTCGATGTCGGCCAGGACGTCCTGGGCATCGTCAATTGCGGTGGCCTGAAGGCTGGCATCGCCAAGGAGCGTGCGGGTACGGCTGAGCATCACCTGTTTGCGTTTCAAGAGCGAGCCCGCCGAACGGCTCAGCCCCGAGCCTGTCGCCCGGTCAGCGTCAACCAGAGACTCGGTCTCGTGGAAGTCATTTCGCAAGCCTTCCGTGGTTTCCCGAAGTTTCAGCAGCAGGGAGGTCCACTTCTGGTTTGCGGTGAAGAAGGCAGTCCATTGCCCGAACAGGGTCAGTGTCTCGTCCAGATCAGCGGTTTTTCCCGCAGCCTCGGCGAGATGACGGAACGCGTTGATGCGGCCAGTGATGTCGGTCTGGCGCTGACGGCTGGCCCAGCCTGAAATGCGGGTTATTGCTTCGGTAAGGGCGGTGGCGAGTCGGTCGAGTTGCTGCCTCTCAAGCGGCAGCACAGGGGATTCGGCTTCGTAGGAAATCAACTTCTGCTTGGCCAAGGCCAATTCTGCCTCGACTGCGTCGCGCAGCGTCTCGGTCTGACGGGCGACCGCGCCGGCTAGGGCGGGGTTGGTCTCGGCGGTTTCGGTGGGCGTCGGTTCAATCTCGGCAAGGGTGGCTTCAAGTGTGGCAATCTGCTGCGGCAGTTCCTTCGTCTCGGTGCGGCGTTGATTGATCTGCTCATTGATCGCCTTTGCACGGGCGGCGGTCGTGGCCAGGTCAGCCTCGAGCCGCCTCGTGAGGCCGCTGATGGTCTCTGCAGGGCTGGTTGTGCTGACACCTGCCAGGTCAATGCTGGGCGGTGTGCTGAGGGCCTTCTCGGCCGCGGCCTTGCGGCTAGCGGTTGAAGCGACTGAGGCCGTCAGTTCCGCGGTCTGCTTGGCTGCCTGATCCCGTCGTTCGATATTCTTGAGCGTGGCTGCCAGCGTGTCTTGAAGGCGGGCCCGAAGGTCGTCTGACATCGACGTGTCAGTACGCACCGCTTCGAGTTGCCGCTTGAGTTCCGCAGTGGTCGCAGAACTGTCGGTGGTCTGGGACGGGGACGTCTTGTCGGCAGGACTGCTTGGAGGTGGCGACGCAGGTTGCTCGACTGGTTGCAGCGGAGCGGCCGCGCGTTCAGCTGTGGCTGGTGTTGCTGGGGTTGGTTGGGGATCTGTCTGGCGACGGGGTGGCTGTCGGAATTGTGCTGCGTGTGTCTGGGCGCAGAGAGTGCCGGCCATGCAGATGAAGAGGGCGAGCAGGCTTCTGGTCGTGCGTGCCTGCTGGCGGAGGAGCCGGACGGGGCCTTCCCTACGCGGCTCGCGGGGTGTGGTTTGGCAGCAGAACGTAGTGAACGAACTGCCGCAGGCTATGACTCGAGGAAAAAAATTCATATCAGCAGTGTTCGCGGTTTCGGTCAGACCGTCAACTCGACCGATGGCGGTGCCGGGCCGACGCTGTGGGAAAAATTAGCGGAAATGGTTGATGCGGGGTGCCATTGCCGTTAGGGTGCTGGGGTTGGGTGTCGCGGTTATGGCACTGGCAGGACGTTATCACGAGTGCGGCAGTCGGGCCGCAGAGGTGCCTTATGCGACACATTCCCTCTGGCGAGCGGGCGGTTGTATCGGCTGACGAATTCAGCGGAGACCCCGCACTGGCCGAAACGGCGGAATTACTGCCCCTTCTGGAATGCGCTCCCAGGCAGCGGTCGCTGCTTGACGAAGTGCTGGAAGGGTTGGAGGGAGCTGAGAAAACCCTCCCTGCCAAACTGCATTACGATCAGCGGGGGAGCGAACTTTTCGAGCAGATCTGCTCACTCGATGAGTACTACATCACCCGGACGGAACTGGGCATCATGCGGCAGACAGCGGACTCTGTAGCGGAGGCGCTGGGGAATGACTGCATGCTGATTGAGCCGGGGAGTGGTGCGAGCCTCAAAACGGATTTGCTGATCAAGGCGATGGAGTCTCCTGCAGCCTATGTGCCGGTGGACATCAGCCGTGATTTCCTTCTCGAATCTGCGGCCGCGATCGCGGCCCGGCATGATGTGGAAGTGCTGCCTGTCTGGGCAGATTTTACCCGCCGCCATCCCCTGCCGACGCCCTCTGGTCCGATTGCTTCGCGGGCAATCTACTTTCCTGGGTCTACGGTCGGGAATTTCTCCCGACACGAAGCAGGCAAACTTCTGGAACAGTTTGCTGAGGTGCTCGCGGAACCCCATCCAAATGCGGCAGGCGGGCAGCCGGACGGGTCGGTGGTGGTCGGATTTGACTGCAGGAAGGATGTGGGGCGAATGGAAGCGGCCTACAACGATGCGGAAGGTGTCACCGCTGAGTTCAATTACAACGTGCTCGATCGGCTTTCCCGTGAGCTCAATGCGGATCTCGACCGGGAACGATTTGAGTTTCGGGCCGACTGGGAGGAGGACGTCGGGGCGATCGTGAGTCGGCTGTGGGCAAAGGAGACGCACTCGGTCGAAATTGCCGGGACAACTGTCGTGTTTGAGGCGGGCGAGCCAATTCGCATGGAAGAGTCCCATAAATACACGCCAGCCCAGTTTGAAAAACTGGCGGCAGCGGCAGGCTTGGGCATCGAAGAGTTTTGGACCGACGACAGCCGGGACTTTGCTATGGTGCAACTGCGGCCGTTGTCGTGCTGAGCACCTCTCTTCGACAGCACGAAACCCCGACGGCGTGATGGTGGTTCCAGCAATTGAACTTGAGCAGGTCAGGAAGGAGTATGCTCCTGACAAGACCCCTGCGGTTCGGGACGTCAGTTTCAGTGTGTCGCAGGGTGAGGTGCTGGCCCTTGTCGGAGGCTCGGGAAGCGGCAAGACGACCACGCTGAAGATGATCAATCGGCTGATCGAGCCGACTGCCGGAACGATCCGAGTGATGGGGGAGGACGTCACCGCGATTGACCCAGTGATGCTCCGGCGGTCCATCGGCTATGCCTTCCAGGGCGTCGGTCTGTTTCCTCATTTGACTGTTGGCGACAACATCGCCATCACCCCGCGGCTGCTGGGGTGGCCGGAGGGAAAGACGCGGGCCCGTGTTGACGACCTGTTGATGTTGATTGACCTGCCAGTCGACACTTTTCGGGACCGGCTTCCCGCAGCGCTTTCCGGTGGGCAGCGACAGCGAGTCGGTTTTGCCCGCGCCCTCGCGGCTGAACCACGGGCCATTTTGATGGACGAGCCGTTTGGAGCCCTCGATCCAATCACACGGGATACGGTCCAGACTGAGTTCCGAGAGGTGCAGCAGAAACTGGGCCTGAGCGTCGTGGTTGTCACCCATGACATGACTGAGGCGGTGTTGCTTGCTGACCGAATTGCCGTGATGCACGAGGGCGACCTTCGGCAACTCGGTACGCCGCAGCAGCTGTTGACCGCTCCTGCCGACGATTACGTGGCTCAGTTGATTGAGACACCGCGGCGGCACAGTGATTTTATTGAATCACTTATGCGTCCGCCGGCGGTGGGTGGAAAGGGGTAGGCATGAGCCCTCGGGTCCAAGCGTTGTTCGAGCAGGTGCCCCAGTTGCTGGGCGGGCACTTGTCGTTGGCCGTGCCGGCGATTGTGGGCGGCGTGCTGCTCAGCGTCCCGCTCGGCATCCTCTGTGTGAAATCAGCCGCGGTCCGCGGTCCAGTCATGCTGGTCATCTCTTTGGTGCAGACGGTGCCGAGTATTGCCCTGCTGGCGATCATGGTGGCCATTCTTGGGGGAACAATCGGCTATCGTCCTGCCTTCATCGCCCTGCTGATCTACAGCATTCTGCCGATTGTCCGGAACACCATCGTCGGCCTTGAGGGTGTTGATCCGGCGATGCGGGAAGCTGCCCGAGCAGTGGGGATGCGGCCTCTGCAGCAGTTGCTCAAAGTCGAATTGCCCCTGGCTTTTCCGGTCATTCTGGCTGGCATTCGCACTGCAACTGTTTGGGTGGTGGGGATCGCAACCCTCTCCACGCCAGTTGGGGCCCCGAGCCTTGGAAACTACATCTTCAGCGGCCTGCAGTTGCGGGATTGGCAGCGGGTGCTTTTCGGTTGCGTGGCGACCATGCTGCTGTCCCTGGTGCTCGACCAGTTGATCGCCTTGATCGAAAGCAGTCTGCAGCGACGGCGATTCGTAGTGGTCTGGGGCGCAACAGCCGTCCTGGGGGGGCTTCTGGCCGTCGGTCTTGCACCGCAGCTTGTCCCGGCGACCACTTCCGGGTTCACGGGCGTGGGGCAGAGGGCTGCGGGCGACGGAGCGGCAACTGGCAAGCAGCTGACCCTGGCGGGTCAGACCATTCGAATTGGTGCCAAAGGGTTCACCGAGCAGTTTATTCTGACCGATCTACTCGGAGGCCAGATCCGGGCTGCCGGGGGGACGGTCGAGGCACTTGGTAACATGGGAAGCACCATCGTGTTCGATGCGTTGGCAAAGAACACGATCGATGTCTATGTCGACTATACCGGCACGTTGTGGAGCACGGTCTTGAAAGAGCCTGAACCAATCGGTCGGGCGGCGATGCGGGTGGCGGTTGCGGGGCGGCTGTTCGATCAGTACGGCATCGTCACGCTCGGCCCGCTTGGCTTTGAGAACACATATGCCCTCGTGGTTCGGCAAGAACAGGCCAGGAAGTTCGGCCTCCAGGCGATAACCGATCTTACGTCGCAGGCTAGGCAGTTGCGGATTGGGGGCGATCCGGAGTTTTTCGGTCGTCCGGAATGGCAGCGGGTCCGAGGGCTCTACGACCTGCACGGAATTGAGCAGGTTGGCATGGACTCCACCTTCATGTATCAGGCGGTCGCGGATGGGCAGGTCGATCTGGCGGCTGGATTCTCGACTGATGGACGGATCGACGCCTTCAATTTGGATGTCCTTGCGGATCCCCTGGCAGCGTTTCCACCCTATGACGCGGTGATCCTCCTGTCACCGGCGGCCGGCGCAAACCAGGCATTGGTCGCGTGTCTTGAGCCACTGGTGAACCGCCTCAGTGTGGCAGCGATGCGGGCCGCCAATCGTGGCGTTGATGAGGGTGGACGAACACCCGCTGAGGCGGCGAAGGCGTTGGCGGAAGCAGTTGGTGTCGAAGGGGACACCGCCGACGGCTTTAGCCGGTGACCGTTGCCACTGCCTTGAGGACGCCGCTGGCCGGATCGACCAACTGCGGAAAGGCCTCGGGGAGCTCGGTCCAGGCGAACCGATGGGTGATCCAGGCCGCGGTGTCGATACGGCCCTCCTCGATGGCAACGATGATCCGCCCAAAATCCTTGGAGAGGGCATTCCGACTGGCCAGCAGAGTCAGTTCCCGCCGGTGCAGCAGGGGGGCGTGGGGGAAGTTCAGCGCTCCTTGGGTGATGCCGACATAGGCGACGCGACCCCCGAAGGCGGCAAACTCCAGTGCCCGGTTCATGCTGCTGGCATTTCCCGTGGCGTCGATGACGACGTCACAGAATGCATGGGTGGTCTGGGCGGCAACGGCAGTGATGTCGGCATCGTCCCCGGTGGCGAGCACCGTGTCAGGAACTCCAAGGGTGTCGCGAACAAAAGCGAGCCGCTCGGGCACCATGTCCATCACGATCGGCCGAGCGCCAGCCAGCCGCACAAATTCCAAGGCGGAGAGGCCAATTGGCCCGGCACCAATCACCAGCACGGTGTCGCCTTCCGTGACGGCGGCTCTGTCGACAGCGTGACAGCCAATCGCGAGGGTCTCGACGAGAGCGTTCTGTTCTGGCGTCAGGTTTGGCGAGTGGTGGAGCTTGCGAGCAGGCACGGTGAACAGCGGCCGCAGTCCACCGTCACAGTGCACCCCGAGCGTCTGGTGATGCTCACAGCAGTTGGTTTTGCCACTGCGGCAGGCGTGACACTGTTGGCAGTTGATGTAGGGCTCGACACAGCAGCGGTCACCCGGTGCAACGGAGGTGACATCGGCACCGACAGCGACCACCTCCACGCCCAGTTCGTGGCCGGGAATCCGTGGGTAGCTGAAAAAAGGCATTTTTCCGAGGTAGCCACCGTAGTCAGTGCCGCAGATGCCGACTGCCTCAACGCGAACGACAGCCTCGCCAGGCCCCGGTGGGGGGGGCTCAGGAACGTCAATCAGACTCCAGTGCTTCGGTTCAACCAGTTGCAGTGCCTTCATGCGAGGCGATCTCCTGGGAAGGTCTTGTTACGTGGGGAGCGGCTTCAGGCCATAGAACCGGGTGGCTGTATCACCGCGGATGGCAGCCTGCTCAGTTGGCGTGAGGGATGCGATCGCGGTCGTCGCGATGTCGATGGCCTCAGCATATTCAGCGGCGAGGAGGCAGACCGGCCAGTCACTGCCGATCATCAGGCGATCAGGGCCAAAACACTCGAGGGCAACGTCGAGATAGCGGCGGAAATCATCGGGCTTCCAGGCAGCCCAGTCGGCTTCCGTGACAAGGCCGGAAAGTTTGCAGCAGACGTTGGGATGGCTGGCGAGTTGCGTGAACGCAGTCCGCCAGGGCTCAATCTCCCCTGCCTTGATCCCGGGCTTGGCAAGATGGTCGAGCACAAAGGGCTGGTCAGGGAGAAGGGCCGTCAGTTCGATCGCGGCAGGCACCTGGTAGGGAAACAGCAAGAGGTCATAAGTCAGACCCAGCGGTTGCAGTTCGCGAAGGCCACGAATGAACGCCTCGCCCATGAGGAAGCGCGGATCGGGTTCATCCTGGACAACATGCCGGACGCCAACAAAACGTTCATGGTCAGCCAGGCGGGCCAGGTCGTCCGAAACGGCTGGACTGCGGAGATCGACCCAGCCCACCACGCCGCGAAGAAACGGGGTGGCATCGGCCAACTGCAGCAGCCAGTCACTTTCCGCAACGGACTGCCGTGCCTGTACAGCGACTGAGCCTGAAAATCCAAGCGGCCGGGCGACGGCCTCGAGATCTTCAGGCAGAAAATCATCGGCGAGCCGCTCCATGCCGTTGCCTATCCAAGGATAGTCAGCGGCGTTGTAGGTCCAGAAGTGCTGGTGGGCGTCGATCTGCATGGTGCGAAGTCTGCCTGTGCGGGGGGAATCCACCGGGCTAGTTGTTCTCCGGCAGGCCCTCAGCATGGCCGATGTCTTTCACGGGGGTGAAGATCGCCTGCACTTCAGCAAGCAGTTCGTGATCAATCGGATCGGCAATCCATTCGGCCCAGCGGCGGATGTTCTCGGGG
>JBDQOY010000225.1:0-8706 GCA_040260935.1 Pirellulales bacterium | reverse complement strand
GAGGCCGGCGGTGCCACGACCGCCTGCTCAAGGATAGACATCCTGAGGGATGGGGCCAGCACGAGTTCTGAGGGGCGACTGTGGGCACACGGAGGCCACCGGGTGGGGCGACTCTCGTGGAGGGGCCGCTGGGTCACGGCTCAAAGCGGCGAAAGGCCCGAACCCCGAGAAACATCGGCACAAACGGGGCCGCGAGCCCAATCGCGACAACCAGCGCCAGGCTGCTGAAGATGCCTGGCTGGCTGCTGATAAACCCGTAGAGGTCGCGTTCCGGCATCACGCCGAGGGCCCGCCGCATCAGATTGAGATGATTCGGAAGGGCGACCAGCAGGACCACGGCAATGATGAACAGGGCGCTGACGACCAGGCTCAGGGTGCCACCAAAGCCGGAGGCAATTCTGGCAGGCGACGACTCCCGAAGATCGGGCATCCTGGCACCGAGGCCAACGGCGATTCCAGAGAGCCCGCTGCAGAGCATGGTGCAACAGACCAGATGAATCACCAGCGTGGTTCCTGACATGCCAAGCATGAGGTCGCTGAGCACCACCAGCCCCAGGCAGGGAGGGAGGCCTCCACAGAACGCGAAGAGAAACTTCGACCAGACGATGTGGTCACGGTCGACCGGGAGTAGGCCAAGAATCCAGAACCGCCGTCCCTCAAGGCTGATCGACGGAAAGACAAATCGAGTGGTGAAAGTCGAGAGAATCAGGCCAATCACGGCGAGATTGAGGTAGCTAATGATTGAGGCATAGGCGTGGGTGTAGGTGAACGACTGCAGGTTGAAGAAATAGAGGGCGAGGAGGCCGAAGAAAATCAGGAACTGAGACCACTGCGTGGCATCCCGGCGGAAGATTTGCAGGTCTTTGACCAGCAGCAGTCGCAGGGGACTGCCCCAGCGGGATCCACTATGGGCCAGGAGTTCGTCGAACCAGAGGAGGGCTCGCTGCTTTCGCTGTGGCACTTCTGATTGCAGGTGACTGTAGCCGACGCGGTAGGTCAGCCGGGCGACCCAGGTGGCGATGAGGTTGACCAGCAGCGCATTGGCGGTGAGCAGTCCGAGGAACTTGAGGGCTTCAAGCGTGCTGGCCCGGGTCTGTGCTGCCGTTTCACCACGCAAGGCGGCGTCGAGAATGCCAGACGAGAGCCACCAACTCGGCAGAAAGGCCTGTTCGGTCAGCGTGAGACGAGAGAGCGTCTCTTCAAACCAGGCCACAGTCAGGGTTTCTGCCTGTGTCGATTGCAGTGCCGACCAGCCCAGCCAGAGGGCTCCTAGTAGAACGATGGAAAGCGAGATGGTGATCGCATGCACCCGCAGACGGGGCAGTCCGGCAACGGTGAGCATGCAGAGGATGCTCCCAAGGGCAGCCGGAATGACCACAAAGGTCAGCATGAATGGCAGCAGCATGGCGTAGAAACTCCAGGGAGCATCACGCACCAGCCCGTAGGCGATGAGCATCGGGCTGCCCAGCAGGATGAACCCCCAACTGGAAAACCAAAGGGCTTCCTGGAATTTATGGCTATAGATGGCCTCGTCCCGGAGCGGGCAGGTCAGCAGCAGTTTCGACTCGTCCGAGGTGTAGAGGCCACCGTACATCAAGATGCCGGTGGAAAAGACCATCATCACCATCAACGCTGAGAAGAAGGTGTTGAACAGCAGCGAGATCACCTCGGAATGAAACGAGTTGATGAAACTGAAGGCCTCGAAGAACAGGCCGAACAGCGCAAGCCAAAAAATGCCACTGAGTAGAGCCACCAGAGCGAGCCGAAGTCGAGCCTGGCGAAACATTGTGCCGATCACATGGCCAGCCGTCGTCGCCCGCAGTCGGAACAGCAGGCGACTTTCTTGTTCTGGGCTGATGGCACGAATCGAGCCGGAGAGAAGGCGGTCGTGGGTCATCGGTCGGTGTCGGTGAGAGCCTTCTCCCGCAACGCTGCGCGGGGGGAAGTCAGTTCGAGGTAGAGGTGTTCAAGGCCGCTGGCCTCAATGGCCATCTGTTCCCGCAACTCAGAGACGGTGCCGAGGAATCGGAGATTGCCTCGCACCATGATGCCGATGCGATCAGCCATCTCCTCTGCCATGGCCAGCGTGTGAGTTGACATGAACACCGTCATGCCCTCGGCGGTTTTTGCCTTGAGCAGATCCTTGACGATCCGGACGCTGTGCGGATCGAGACCGACCATCGGTTCGTCCAGCACAATTACATCAGGGTCATGGATGAACGCAGCGGCAAAGACAAGCCGTTGCTTCATGCCGAGCGAGTAGTTTTCGGCAAGGTCATCAGCAAATTCTTGCAGTTCGAAGCACTCGATCTCCCGCTCAATTCGCTTCATCGAGAGGTGGCGGGGGACCCCGTACATGTCAGCGACGAATCGCAGGAACTCCCGCGCCGTGAGTTTGTCGTAGAGGCAGGGTTCGTCGGGCACATACCCAAGATGCAGATGGGCGGCCCGAGGCTCCGTGACGAGGTCGTGGCCGCAGACCCGGACCTGGCCGTGGGTGGGGCGAAGCAGCCCAACGAGCATCTTGATCGTGGTCGTCTTGCCTGCTCCGTTGGGGCCGAGGAGGGCGAACAGTTCACCTCGTGGGATTGCCAGGCTGAGGTCAGCAACGGCGACTTTGCTGCCGTAGTGCCGGGTGACATGGTCAAATTCGATCATGGCGGTCCTCCACGCGGTGCGCAGGTTTATGGCTGGTCAAAGCCGGTGGTTCAGTCGGTTTTGCCGTGGTCTTTTCTGCCGCTTCGATTGCTGGCGGGCGGACGCCTTGCAGGGGCTGAAATCCTCTGAAGTGGTCGTCGTGGTTCGCCAGTTTACCCACCAGGCCGGCCGCCTCCTCGTCGGTGGTGCGGAGGAATTGCAGCCGCGACCCCAAGATGACGGACTCATGTCGCAGGACGCGGCCGCGGGGGTCGACCCACATTCTGCTTCGGGGTGGATGATGGCCGCCGGGAGCATCGCGATAGCAGACGATGTCAGCATTGATCAGCTGGCCATCAAAGTGCATCGGCTCCTGCCCCTCGACCACGGCGAACATCGTCACCAGCGGTTTGGTGCTTGGGCGGAGGGGGCTGAAGACCGGGACAACCCAGCGGCGTCCCGGATAGAGCCCGGGCATGGTCGCCTGAGGAGAGAGCTCGTCGCCGAGAGTCACTTCATCGGGGAGGAAACGACTCGCCTCATACACGACGCTGCCTGCACGCAGCGACACGGAGACCTCGTTCTTCTCGGAGATGGTGCCCTCAAGCCGCGCCTTCTGGTCGGATTCCGGAATTTGCACAACAGACTGGAAGTGCCGCAGGTGGCCTGCCTCGTCGATCTTCATGCGGCCGGCTGCCTGCAGCGAGATGGTGGGGTACGCATTGAGCACGTTGCCGATGACAAGTTTGGCCCAGGCCGGCACGATCTCTTCGATGGGCAGCTGATCCAGCCGCAGTGTGGACCGCACGATCATGCCGGCGTCATCAGTCGATTCAGCCAAGCTCACCGCCGTGCCAATGACCGTGTCATTGAGCATGATCGTCCACGCGACAGGACGCGGGGCAGCGCCAGCAGAGTAGAGGGCTTTGTAGCCAGGCGGTTGGCCCGGCGTGAGCGTCGGCAGAATTTTGGCCATGAACAGCCAGCCGTTGGCCAGTGCTGCGCAGCCCAGAATCAGCATGGTGGCCAGTGGCCGTTGCATTGGATCGACCCTCACTGATCGAGCGGCGGGAACGTGTCGCCGTATCTCCCCGGACAATTTCCGATTCTAACGAAGGTGGGGCTGCTCGTCCGCAGATTGGCTTCCGGCGGGGTGGTTTGGCGTCCGCGGGGTGGCAGCGGGTACGGCTGTTGTTGCCGTGGCAGCCGCTCGGGACGCAAAAATAGTGAGTTTCCGACATCTGGGACCGGTCTGGAAACGCTGGGGACAGCCGCAGTTGCTCGACTGCGGGCCTTTCACCTAAACTTGCATCGATTCGGGGGTTTTGTTTTCGCGACCACCGTGAGGGTGACTCGTTGAGAACGATTGCTCTGGCCTTGCCTCAACGGAAGGCATGGTGCAGCAGGAACGCGGTTTCAGCCTGAAGAGTGTTCGTGATCAGCAGGATTGTGAGACAGTACTGGAGGATGGGCGAAGCAGCCGTCAGACCACGTGGAGAATGATCGATCGACTGGAGGAACACCGGGAGGACAAACGATGAGCAGCTCGGTTTATTACCACCAGGGATGCCCTGTCTGCGGGCGAATGTTGCGGATTGGCGTGAAACTTTTGGGTGAGCGGGTGTTTTGCCAGCATTGCGGCGGTGGCTTTCGGGCCAGCGATACAACCCTTGAGGCAGATGGTGCGGCCGCCGTCGAGCAGTCGCAGGCCGACCGGATTGAGTTGCTGCTTGAACAGGCTGCTGCATCCCTCGGAGAGGCCCGTGGACGTTCCACCGCGGCGTGCTGCGAGTGAGGCAGAGGGGCTGCTTCGGCTGGCTGGGGATTAGTCCGTCCGGTATACCCGGCTCGAGGCGGTCAGGCTGTCGAGGACTGTCCAGTATTCTGGAAAGGTCTTGCCGACACAGCTAGGGTCCAGAATGGTGACGCCAGGCGTGCGCAGGCCTGCCAGTGCAAGGCTCATGGCCATTCGGTGATCGTCATAGGTTTCGATTTCGGCCGAATGGAGCGGTGCTGGGGTGATCGTCAGCCCGTCGTCCCGTTCGGTGATGAGCCCGCCAAGCCGCCGCAGTTCAGCGGTGAGGTCGGTAATCCGGTCGGTCTCTTTGTCCCGGATATGGGCCACGTTCGTGATCGTGGTGGGGCCATCGGCGAACAGGGCCACAACAGCCAGTGTCATGACGGTGTCACTGATGGTATTCATGTCGATGTCAATGCCCCGCAATGGTCCCCCGTGAACGGTGATCGCCTGCTCGGCCCATTCAATTCGGCAGCCCATCTGCTCAAGGGCATCGCAGAACGCCACGTCACCCTGCAGGCTGTCACGGTGAAGGCCCTCGATGGCGACGCTTCCCCCGGTGATCGCCGCGGCTGCGGCAAAGTAACTGGCGGCGGAGGCATCTGGTTCGATCGTGTAGTCACATGCCGAGTAGCCGGTGGCCTCAATCTGCCAGTGGCGTTCATCACAAACGTGGCACTGGCCACCGAAGGCTTCGAGCACCCGGCGCGTCAGATCGAGGTAGGGGGTCGACACGAGGGTGCCTGCGAGTTCAAGGGTAAGGCCCTGGGGCATGCAGGGAGCAGCGAGCGCCAGCCCGCTGGCAAACTGGCTGCTCGTTCCGCCAGCGATGGTGGTGGTAGACGCCGTGATGCCGCCAGCTTCGATCGTCACCGGAGGGCAGTTGTTGGGGCTGCCTGCAGTGGCGGTAATACCGAGGTTCTGTAGGGCCTGAAGCAAGTCACCGATCGGCCGCTGCCGCATCCGGGCGGTGCCATCGAGCAGGTAGCAGCCGTTGCCGAGGCTGACCAGCGCGGCGAGGAACCGCATGGTTGTGCCGCTGGCCCGGCAGTCGATGGTGGCGGAAGCGGCCGGAATGCGGCCTTCGGTTCCCTCGATACGGAGCTGCTGACGGGGCCAGTCAGACATGATGGACACGCCCAAAGCTTCGAGACCTGCCACCATCACCCGGGTGTCGTCACTGTCGAGAACCCCGCTGAGCCGGCTGGTGCCCTTCGCGAGCGCCGCGCAGATCAACGCCCGGTTCGTGATACTTTTTGAGCCGGGTGGCCGGACGCTTCCGATGACAGGCGAGTGGACAGGCTGGATCGTGCGTCGGCTGGGATCGGGTGCAGAGGGCATTGGCTGGGATTGGCGTGAGGAGCATGGCGGCAGAAGACACGGCAGACTGCTAGCCCGATTCTGCCATGAGTGTCGCTCAGACGATACAACACCGAGACAGTTTTGTTGATTCCCTTCGGAAAACCGCCATGCCTGAAACCATGACCTCCGTGCTTGAGTGCCGCGAATATGATCTGACGATGCCTTCGCAGGTGCGGTGTGGTGCCGGCCGGATTGCCGAGGTGGGCGCGCTGGCAGCCACGCGGGGCTCGCAGGTCTGGCTGGTAACCGGGGGAAGCAGTTATGCCGCCTGCGGGGCTGACGGCCCGCTGCAGGTCAGTCTGCAAGAAGCGGGGCTGGGGTGTCAGCGGGTGGCCCAGACGGCGGGCGAGCCGACGGTTGCCCAGGTGGCTGCAGCCCTGGCTGAGTTGCCGGCGGCGCCAGCAGACGTCGTTGTGGTGGCGGTTGGCGGTGGTGCAACCATTGATTTTGCCAAGGCGTTGGCAGCCCTCGTGACCAATGTCGAGGTGCGGACCCCTGCCGAGGCGGAGCAGGCGTTGCTCGACCGGCTCGAGGGCGTGGGTCGGGGGCTGCCGATCACGCGGCCCCCTCTCCCGGTGGTTGCGGTACCGACGACGGCCGGCACGGGCGCGGAGGCCACTCGCAATGCGGTCATCTCGTGTCCGGTTCGCCGGTTCAAGAAAAGCCTGCGGAGCCCGTTGATGGTGCCGCAGGCGGTTGTCCTCGACCCAGATCTTGTCGCCTCCTGCAGCCGAGCAACGATTGCGGCTGCTGGTCTCGACTGTTTGACGCAACTGATCGAAGCGTTCATCACCCGCAAGCGATGGTCGATTCCGCAGGCGTTGATTCTGGAGGCGTTCCCGCGGGCTTTCGCTGCGCTTCCCCGCCTGCTGGAGGACCAGCAGGATGCTGAAGCCCGGGCAGACCTCCTGCACGCCGCGTTTATTTCTGGGGTGGCCCTGGGAAATTCGGGTTTGGGGCTGGCCCACGGTGTCGCGGCGGCCCTGGGGGTGGAATGCAGCACCCCACATGGGTTGGCCTGCGCCACCCTGCTGCCAGTTGCCCTGCGGGTGAACCGACAGGCGGCTCAGCCGGAGTTGGCGCGGCTCGATGCAGCATTGGGCGACGTTCCCCTGCCCGAAGCCGCCGCCGCCGAGCGGCTCATTGAGCGGGTGATTGCGATCTGCCGCCAGGCGAGCATTCCCTCCCGGTTGTCCGAGTTGGGCCTCCGCCGTGAGCGGCTTGACTGGCTGGCAGAGCATTCGGGCGGCAACAGCATGCGGGGCAACCCGGTTCAGCTCTCCACCCTTGAACTCCGCGATCTGCTGCAGTCAGTCTTTTGAACCCGAGGGGGAATCGCCCGAGGGATTTCTGCAGGGTCAGCCTCCCAGCAGAACGAGGGCAGCCAAGCCGCCGGCCACCACCGCCAAGGCGGTGAGAATGGCAATCACCAGCAGGGTGTCCGACCGGCGGCGCCGACGCGGCTGGACCGGCTCAATGACGATTTGGGGAGTGGAAGCGGCGGAAGCGGTTGTTTCGCTGTCTTCAGCAGCGATTGAAAAACCTCCGTCGTTGCCGGGTGGAGCGTCGGCCCATCCCCGGGGTGGTGGCGGCATCATAAACCGCCGCTGACCAGCGGGAATCGCTGCGGGAACCTCAGGTGGATGGGGGGTGGAATCGGCCATGCCTGTTCCAGTCTGACTGGAGGGGAAGCGGGGGATGCGGCGACACGCTCAGGTTAGTGCCGCTGCCAGAGGGACAACTCAGCGAGGGTGTGCTGATGCTTGCGGGCGGTCTCACGGATGACGAAGGGGACATCCTGTCGGGTCACAAGGGAGAACGACTCGCTGAGCGCGTCACGGAGCCCTGTCAGCGTGTCGATCGGGCTACCGTCAGCCGCAGCCACGCCTCCCAACCAGTTTTCTCGGGGCGTGTAGTCATCGAGCCAGGTGTACGGCGAGGTGATGGCCAGCCAGCCTCCTGAGCGGATGCGTTCCCCCATGGCGGTGAGGAAGGACCGAGGTTCATAGAGCCGGTCAATCAGATTGCCAGCAAAGACCAATTCGTAATCGGTCAGTGGTGGCGGCAGTGCACAGGCATCACCGGTCTGGAAATGCACGCGGTTGGCCACCTCATCGGCACCGATGGCTTGCAGCATCACCTCCCGTTCACAGGTCAGGAGGCCTTCGGTGGGGACCCGGTAGGCAAGCCGGCCTTCCTCCTGAATCGCCGCAGCTGCCTTGATGAACCCGGCGGAGTAATCGATAGCGTCGACGGATTGGAAATGCTTCGCCAACTCAAAGGCTGACCGGCCGACCGCACAGCCGACATCGAGGCAACGATCGCGGCGGCCTGGGCCGATCACAGCGGCGATGCGCTCGATGCAGGCCGAGGGGAAATTGGCGACACCGAAAACCTCAGGGCCGTAATGAAAGTCGAGGTACTGATCAACGAGTCCGCTGGTCTCATAGAGAGCGGCACCGGCTGTTTCCGCAGGCGATGAGGTCATGAGGAATGCTTTCTGGGGAAATGTTCAGTCAGGAAGGATGCTGTCGGCGGCAGTCAGGCCGCTGACGAAGGTTTCCGGAAGGTGCCCCGTGGCGGCCAGCAAGGAGCCGACAACAGCCCCGCGGTGGCACGAGTCACCGCCGCACTGGGCATTGGAACAGATGCCGTCAGCGGGCCGTCCTGCGTGCCGATAGGCAAGGGCCAGGGCCGCCGGGAAGGCATCCGGAATGTAGCAGGCTGAGGAGAGAATGCTGCCAATCAGGACCCGGTCAGGAGCGTCTTCCCAGTCACGGAGTTTGGCTCGGGAGATCCAGGCCGGGGCTTCATCAAGGATGGTCTCGCGCAGGTCGGCCCCACGGCTGACGGCGGCAAAGATTTTTACGAGCGCATCAGCTGCGTCGAGGACCTCGCGATCCTTGTGG
>JBDQOY010000224.1:0-8547 GCA_040260935.1 Pirellulales bacterium | reverse complement strand
GTGCGACATCCTGAGCGTTGGCGGCGGGGTGTTTGCGGTGCCAGGCGATGAGCGGGCCAACGGTGATGTCGAACCGTCCGGCAGTCTGGCTGTGAAGACGCTGCGCGATGCAGACAACCTCGACCAGTTCGGGGTTCACCGCCACCCAGTCCGTGGTGAACGAACGATTAAAGCGGCTGGCATCAGAGTCTGGCCGCCAGGTGTTGAGGCCAGCGTCTAGCTGGGCGAGCAGGCGGTCAATCTCCCGGTGCAACTGGCCGAGGGAAACACGGGGCACTGGGGCTGCCAGCGTGACGCGGTAGGTGGTGCCCATCGCCGGTCCGGCAAAGGTTGGCAGACCAGTCGCGGCAGCCTCGACAGGCTGCGGAGGCATAATCAGCAAGGCGGGGATGAGCAGGGACAGCACCGCGGTCATTCTGCGGGAAGCCCCGCTGCACCGGTGGCTGTGGCTCATTGGATCGCCCCCGTGGGCAGGAGCGCAGAGCAGGCCGAAACAATCAGCAAGAGTACGAGCACGGCGTCGTTCCAGGTCAATCGGGCGTTGCGGCCCGGCCGCCTGAGTGTATTGAGCAGGTGGCCTGTGGGGCAGCCTGAGCGGCAGTAGGCCATGGGAACAACACTGCTGGCGAGCAGGCTGAGCACGAAGAGGGTGATCGCTGTGGCACCAGCCACGGCTGGCAGGTAGGCATCGAAAGGCTCGAGGTCGACCAAGTGAAGGGGCAGCCGCAGACTGGTGGAAAGCACGGCAGTCGCAAGCAGGCCTGCAGGGAGCCAGCGGAAGCGTTTGAGGATGGTGGTCAGCCCAGCCCGCAGTGGTTGCAGCCGGCGTCGTTGGTGAGGGCGAATAGTCCTCGCCAGCAGTTGCTGGGCTGCGCCGTGGGCGCAAAAGTGGGTGCAGTAGACATTCCGGCCTGTGGTGATGGGCGCGAGCACGGCGACGCCGGTCAGAAAGAGCAGCACGGTGGCCCCCGTCGGGATGCCGTGGGCCGCCCAGCCCCAGAGTTGGGCCTGCGACAGCACCGCACCTGCCCCAAAGCCGAGGTAGGCGAGCACAATCAGTGGCAAAGCCAGTCGCCCCCAGCGGCCGCCCCGCCACTGTGTCAGAGCGGTGATCATGCCCACGGCGATCACGCCCAGTGCACCCCACTGGGCGGGCTCGATCGAGCCGAGCCACCGTGTGAAGGCCCGGCTGGTGCTGACGCGGCCCTGCCTCCGGCCGACTTCAGCGGTGGCCACCTGCATGATGGCCGCCGCAATCGCCTGACTGGTCATCGTTGCCCCACTGACCCCTTCGACACCATCGAGGTCTTGGCGGCTGAGTTCCTCGAACGTACGTCCGAGAAAGCCTGCGCGGAACGCGGCGTCATCACGGACATAGCCGACGTAGGGCTCGTTGTCGAAACTCGAAAGGAGCAAAAGGCCGCAGGCACGACCACTTGCATCAAAGCCGACCAGAACATCCGACGGACCTTGGTAGCCAACAACATCATCCGCGCGGGGACTCGTCCGCAGGGTCCATCCCAGGGGAATGTCATCAGGGTCGTAAAGTTTCGTCACGGAGGGCTCGCCGGGGTCTGCCTCATAGCGTGCGGCAGTGGGAAACACCTGCTGGAAGTCAGCCAGCGTCGGCGTGTTTGGGAATCGTCCAAGGGGTGCCTTTTCCCCCAAACGCAGTCGGATGGCATCAGCGATGGCGAGGCTGGTGAGCGTCGCCCCAGCGGTTGCATGCGGCTGGTCAGTGATGGTGGTGAGTTGCCCAAGGGGTACATCACGAAACTGGTCCCAGAAGGCGTTGTCGTGCACGATCGCGGCGACGTGATCGCGAGTGTCGCTGCTGGAAAGCAGATCGACTCCGACTACGGTGAGGGACTCGTCGCAGACAATCAGCAGGTTGGTGGGGCCAGAGAAGCCGATGGCTCGGTTTCCATCTGGAGCGGTCTGGAGGATGGCTCCGACTTCCTTGCCGTGGTCATCAACAACCATGCGTCCACCGCGGATTGCAGCAGACGCCCCGGCAACATGGGCTGCGGCAGGGAGAAACTGGCGGATCCGAACCATTGAAATGGTTTCAAGCGGCGCGACGGCTGGTCCCTGGTCTCGCTGCTGGCCAAGAAAGACCAGGGTTGCCAGGGCGGCAACCGTTCCGACGCGAAAGCAGTGAATAAGCACTGGCATCCGGAGACATCGTGTGAGCGAGGAGACGAATTTGCGTCGCTGGCACCGGGTCGGCAACACTGGAAGATTGTCGCCTTAGTCTATCGGTAATCCCTGCCAGTCTGCGAAGGAGAGATGATGCCAACGAGAAAAAATCCAATCTGTTCTGTGCTTGCGCTGGTCGGCGTGATCGGAAGTGCGTGGATGGGAACCGGGCGAGTTGGGGCGGCTGTGTCAGAGCAGGCGGCCACAGGGCATCCAAATATTGTGGTCTTTCTTGTCGATGACATGGGGCCGCTCGATACCTCGGTCCCCTTCATGACTGACGCCGAGGGCCGGCCCCAGCGATACCCGCTCAACGACTACTACCGGACACCTTCGATGGAGCGGCTGGCTGAGCGGGGCATTCGGTTTCGCACGTTCTACGCCATGAGCGTCTGTTCTCCGACGCGGACCTCAATCTTGACCGGCCAGAATGCGGCTCGGCACCGGGTAACCCAGTGGATCAACTCCGAAAAGGACAACCGGGGGGAAAACGGGCCGCCTGACTGGCGGTGGGTCGGCGTGCAGGATGCGACTACGACACTGCCGGGCGTTCTCCGAACTGCCGGGTACCGGACCATCTTCGTCGGCAAGGCCCACCTCGGCCCCTCTGGTGAGCCGTCTGAGTGGCCTGACAACCTCGGTTTCGATGTCAACATCGCCGGCTGTTCGTGGGGACAGCCGGGCAGTTACTACGGCGAAGATGGCTATGGTCATCTCAAGGGCAACAAGGGGCGGGCCGTACCGCATCTGGAGAAATATCACGGCAGCGAGACATTTCTCTCAGAGGCTCTGACGCTGGAGGCCAAGCAGCAGATCAGTGCGGCGGTGGCCGACGGCAAGCCGTTTTTTCTTGACTTTTCCCACTATGCGGTTCACTCGCCGTTTCAGAGTGATCCTCGATTTGCTGAGCACTACAAGGATTCGGGGAAGCCAAAAAATGCCCAGGCGTACGCCACGCTGATCGAGGGCATGGACAAGAGCCTCGGGGATATCCTCGACCACCTTGAGTCACTCGGCATTGCCGACAACACGCTGGTGCTCTTCCTCGGCGACAACGGCAGTGATGCGCCACTGGGCCCGACGCACGAGCACACCAGTTCGTTTCCGCTGCGGGCCAAGAAGGGTACGCATTACGAAGGGGGCATGCGGGTGCCGTTTATTGCCGCCTGGGCGCGGCCCGACCCGGCCAGTCCCGCCCAGCAGCACCTGCCGATTCAAGCCGGAGCGATCCAGGAGCAGCTCGGCACGGTGATGGACATCTATCCGACCGTGCTCGCACTGGCCGGCGTTTCCGCACCGGCCGGATACCAGGTGGACGGTGTCGACCTGGCCCCGCAACTGACAGGCCAGATCAATCCGGAACGCGCTGAGCGGTTCCTGATGCATTTCCCACACAGCCACCGCAGCAGCTACTTCACGTCGTTCCGAGACGGCAACTGGAAGCTCATTTATCACTATCTGCCGGAAAAAAATCCGGCGAAGGTTCGCTATGAGCTGTTCAATCTCGCTGCGGATCCCTATGAAAAACAAAACCTCGCCGCCACCGAGCTAGCCGTGCTCAAGAGAATGACCGCAGCGATGGTCGCCGCTCTCGACGCCGAGGAAGCGCTCTACCCGGTTGCCGCGGATGGCACCGAACTGCGGCCGCTGGAGCCTCGGGGATGATCAACGTTACCCCGCCGGCACCAAGAGGACGGCGTCGGCGTGGACGAGGCCGCCGGCACCGTCAGTGCCGATGACTACCACGCACTTTTCGCCTTTCTCAAGCATCAACTGTCCGGCGGGTCCAAAGCCGTCGTCGATCGGCGGCCTTTTCCGCATGTTCACCGTGGCGTCCAACCGGGCCGCTCCGGCTTCAATCGAGACGGGAACCGTGGTTCCGCGATTCTCGTGCGGCTGCCAGGCGACAAGAACGTCATAGCGGCCGGTGGCTGGGGCTCTCAGTTCAAACGTGGCTGACGCGCCACTGCCTGAGCCGGCGTAGAGGTAGCCGTGGCCAATATAGCCCCGCAGCCCTTGGCCCTCGGTCCAGTGCCCAGTTTTTTTCGCGTCCCTGTCGTCCAGCACCATCGCTCCCTTGGCCTCGGCCAGCTTCTGGGGATCAAGCCCGGAGAGCGGCCCCGTTGGTCCGGCCAGCGGCAGGGCATCGGCCGGAATTTCAATCGGCGAAGTCACAGTCGCTCGCCGGGCCTTGCCCGGCAGCTGCAGCAGTTCATCCATCTCTGCCCAGTGATTTTCGTAGACACCCCGGGGCGTGGTGCCGTGCCTGATGGCAACGCTTGCCGCCTTGCCGACCACTTCGCCCATCATGCCGCAGGTTTTCATCACGCGGACGGTGCCGAGGGCCTCGTGAGTGACCGAGATGCAGCGCCCCGCCATGAACAGATTTGCAATGTCTCGTGAATAAAAGCACCGGTACGGCACTGGGTAGCCGTAACTGCGATCAACCCGGCGGTCGTGGACCGCAATTGAAATAAAGGGGTTGTCGGGAAACTTCTTGGCGTACTGCTCCTTGGGATAGTGCAGGTCGATCGACCAGGTGGAGGGCACGCAGCCGTCGGGAAAGTCTCGCTTGGCGACGATGTCATCCTGCGTCAACACGACGTCGCCGAGAATCCGCCGGCTCTCGCGGGGGCCGCCGATGTAGGCGACCCAGGTCAGGAACGCAGTCGGATGGTCGGCTGCACCGTCGTGATTTTTCATGGCATTGAAAGCGCCAAAGACTGCCCGGAGGTTCCAGTCACGGATGCCCTCGGCATCCCCGAGAGGGTCCTTGCCAAAACCGCTTTCCCAGAACCACTGTCCGTGATGGTCACGGGGGTAAGGGAAATCGGCCATCGCAAGCGGCAACGCCCAGGGCGTCTTCGGGAACGACCGGGCCACTTCAGCCTCATCCCAGGCCCACATGTTGCTCATGCCCATTCGGCCGGTGGGCTCCATCACCGTTTCAACTCCGGCGAGGTGACCGATGGTCGCATGGCCGGTGGCATCACAGAAAAACCGGCCGGTGATTTTTAGTTCCTGGCTGGTGCGGGTATCGAGGCAGGTGACTGCCTCAATGCGCGTGGCGTCAGCCGACCGCTCGACAGCAAAGGCATGCATGTTGAGGAACAGATCGATCTTCGGTTCAGCCCGGATAATCTGTTCCTTGATGGCATCGCCAAACTCCTCGTACGTGCCGGGACTTTTTTTGGCGTGGTCGCAGAACTCCTCGATGATTTCCCCGATCCGTGGATACCTACCCCGGCGGATCAGCCCCATGGCCCAGACCCGTACTTCACTTGAGCCGTTGCCGCCAAGGACGGGACGGTCCTGGATCAAGGCAACATGGAGGCCCATGCGGGCAGCTGAGAGTGCTGCCCCCATGCCGGAATAGCCGCCGCCGACCACGACGAGGTCATAGGGGCCTTTTGGCTCTGGAGTGGCAGGCAACCCAAGGGCTTGTCGCCTCCAGGTCGCCAAAATTGCAGAGTCGTTTGGAGGCGGCGTGTCGTCACGGGTAAAGGCGATGCAGTCACAGCGGCCGTCAAAGCCGGTCAGGTCATGCAGGGCCAACTCGTTTTCACCGGCATTGAGTTGCACGGTTCCACCGTGCTGCCAGTGCCAGTCTGCGCCTCTCGCTCCGAAGGTCACCTGGAGGGGCTGGCCGTTCACGACAAGCCGAAACCGCCCTGGCGTGCCAGGGGCCTGCCAGCGGGCCACCCAGTCTTTGGTGCGGACCCACACGTGGTGCGGCCCCGCTTCGGTCGCGGTGATGGTTGTGGTGGCGTCGGTTACGGGCTGACCGAGCCCATGCGCCAGGAGATACGGAGAGCCCATCTCCCGGATAAACTGGGTGTCGAGTTTCCAGCCGCCGGTGTCGGAAAAACTTTCCGCCTCGACCAAGATTCCTGAGTGGGTGTCGGCTGCTAGCGTTGGACACGCGACGAGGGCCACAATAGCAGGAAGAAGCGAGGCGTACGGTCTGAATCGGCTGCACATAGTGTTCTCAGGACGGTGTCGTGTGGCCGGGTGAACATGGTCGCAACACAAGGTATCTTACAGCATTCGTTCCCAGCAGGTGGGGTCGGACGGTTGCTGCAAAGGAACTAAAACTACGCCTGACATCGTGAGTGGAACAGTAGCGTGACAGCGTGCCATGCAAGGCTGAGAACTGTGGCAAAGGTGAAAGCCTGGCTGTTCACGGGTTTCCTCGTCATGGTGGCATGCCCGCTGGGAGTGCGGGCTGAGGAGGAAGATGTGAGTAACCTCCAGCAGTCGGGTGACGACGAGCAGGCAGCGTTTACGAACCTTCCCAACCTCCGCCTGCCCACGATCGGTGGCAAGCAGTTCTGGACGGATCACGGCTGGCAAAACGGCTGGCGGATTCAGCAGAACGCCATGACGGGCCACTGGCGACTGCTTGACCCCGGTAACGTTCGCTTTGCCTGGGGCACTCGGGCCGCCTGTGAGGAGGAACTTGCCGCGTGGCAGCCCGCGGCGGTGCCGGACCAGGTCGAGCATGTGGTGCTGGTCCATGGGCTCTTTCGCTCAGCGGGCTCCATGCAGCAGTTGGGTGAATTTTTAGAGGAAGACCGGACGCGGCGGGTCGTCTGCTTTGAATATGCCAGCACCCGGGGGTCGATCGGCGAGCATGCGGCGGCCTTGCGGGAGGTGGTTGAAGGGCTTCCTCCAGATGTGCCACTCAGTTTTGTCGGGCACAGCATGGGCAACATTGTCATCCGGCATGCCATCGGTGATTGGGAGGCAGCGAGTGACGAACAGGTGCTTACCCGCGTGCAGGCGATTGTCATGCTGGGGCCACCGAATCAAGGTGCCGCCATCGCTCGGCAACTGGCGAAGGTTGAAGCCTATGGCTGGATTGCGGGGCAGGGGGGGCTGGAACTCGGGCCGCAGTGGGAGGCCCTCGAGCCAAAGCTGGCAGTCCCCCGCTGTCCGGTTGGCATCATTGCGGGGCGTCTGCCAAATGGGTTTGCCAATCCACTGGTAGGCGAAGCCGGGGATTTTGTGGTCAGTGTTGACGAGACACGGCTGCCGGGCGGTGCAGTCCTGGAAGTCAATCAGTTGCATTCCCTGTTGATGGACGATGCCACGGTGCAACAGGCGGTCAAGGGGTTTCTGGATCGGCAGCAATTTCCTCAAGAGTGATCGGTCGATGTTGTCAGTCGCCGCCAGGGCCGTTCAGCGCGTGGAGTTTCCTGAATGCAAATAGGATTGCGAGGGACAGTTATTGCGTCGCGGCCGTTGGCGGCCCTGGTTTTATCGGCAGTGACAGCGGTTGTGTTCTTGCTCCAGCCCCAGGCAGCCCACGGGGCTGGCGGAGAGGCGGGTCTGTCCAACGCTATGCCGCGACGGGAGATTGGCGGGGTCTATCCGCACCTGGCCTGTTTCAACGACGAGGCCGAATGCGGCATCGGTGCGGTGGTTCCCTGGGCCAATCGGCTGTGGGTGCCCTATGCGGCTCCAGCGTTGTGCCGAGCCAGGCACCGCAACACGATTTTCAGCGGGGTTTGGCTGCTATTGGATCCGGTGCATAAGTTCCGATGACGCTAAGGTTTCGGTAATCTTCACGTATGATTGACGGACACTGAGGCTGGATGCTCCAACGGGCCAGTGGAGCAGGACATGTCGGCTGGTCTAGCTGGTCTAGCTGGTCTAGCTGGTCTAGCTGGTCTAGCTGGTCATGGCCTTCCGCCAAAAGAGTACGTGTTTGAATCACCGGGACGTTGTGCGTCATGGGGCCGTGGCTGCCACTGATCATTGGGTTTGTCGCCTGTCTCTATGCGGCCGTCGGCCATGCTGGGGCAACTGGTTACATCGCGGTCATGAGCCTGGCGGGGCTGCCGCCGGAGACCATCCGGCCAACGGCCCTGATGCTCAATGTGGTCGTTAGCAGCATCGCGACGGTGCAGTTCGCGCGGGCGGGGTACTTTCGTGGCCGCCTGTTCCTGCCGCTGGCCGTGGCAAGTGTCCCGGCTGCCCTGCTCGGCGGTTGGCTGCGACTGCCCACGGCAGTCTTTGAGGCACTCGTTGGAGGGGTCCTGCTGCTGTCGGTTGGCCGCCTCATGAAGCGACTGGGTGCCGGTGATCCACTGGAGCAACCGGGCTGGCTCCCGCGTCCGTCCGGACTTGCCGCTCTTGGTGGTGGGCTCGGCCTTCTTTCTGGGTTGACCGGCGTTGGTGGCGGCGTCTTTCTGACGCCAGCCCTGCTCACGCTTGAGGTTGCCCCGGTCAAGCAGGTCGCGGCCGTCTCTGCCCCGTTTATCCTCGTCAATTCGCTCGCTGGGCTTGGTGGTTGGTTTGCTCGCGGCAACCCCGTGCCTGCGGTTGGCACATGGGTGGTGCTCG
>JBDQOY010000223.1:0-2594 GCA_040260935.1 Pirellulales bacterium | reverse complement strand
CTCCTTCTCGAGATCCTTCAGCCGCTTCGCCTGATCCGTCCGCAGCCCGCCGTACTCCCGCTTCCATCGGTAGTACGTCTGCTCGGTCACGCCAAGCTTCCGGACCACCTCGGGTACCGTCTTCCCTTGAGCCAACCCAACCTCAGCCTCGCGGAGCTTCCCAATGATCTGCTCCGTAGTGAACTTCCTTCCTCGTGGCATCTCTTGCCCTCCCTTGGTTTGCGCCACCAGAGATTCTCTCTCTGAAAGTGGCGACGTTTAAGGGGGGCAGGTCACATGGCTTGGCAACAGTGAAGACATTGCCAAACGACACTACCTGCAAGTCACTGAGTCGCACTTCGAAGCGGCCTGTAGACCTCTGAAAACACCCGCCGCACGCCACACTGAGATTGACGCAGATTTTGACGCAGCGGGAGCAAAAAGCGGGTCGGAATCACCACCTTCAGAATCTGGCAACGATGTGCACAGAAGGGCCGCAAGTCGTGAAGCGGCAGTGAGTTATGCCCCAGCAAAATTGCAGGGCATAAAACCACCGAAAACCCCAAAACGGACGGGGTGGGATTCGAACCCACGAGCCGCTTTCACGACTGCCGGTTTTCAAGACCGGTGCATTCGACCACTCTGCCACCCGTCCCGGTGACGGCCGCGGGCAGATACCCACCAGCCGATGGCTCAGAAGAGTTTACTCTGCCCACCCCCAGCCCCCCAAGGGGCTCGGACCCTTTCTTCCGAGGTGGGCTTTGACGCAAACGAACCGCTCAACTACATTACGCCATCCCCCAAATACCGAAGATCAGGAGTCAACCATGGGTGGCATCAGCAACCGGATGAAGGAAATCAAGCGGCGGCGGCACCGCCGTCAGCAGGTCGCCAAGTTCCAGGCCCGTATTCCCAAGGCAACGGCGAGCGAAAAGCAGGTCATCGCGGAAAAGATCCGCAAGCTGACCCCCGGCTGCGAAGATCTGATCATTCGCCTGGGCCTTGAAGACGGCAAGGCCTGAGCCGACGCTCACCGCCTGACCAAACGCCTCACGCCTGTGCCCGAACCGACACCGCGGCGTGACGCCGTCTGCGAACCGTCACCACTGCGCCGGTCCGCATCAGCCCTCTCGCCAGCGACAAGCCTTTCCCAGAGGCAGCGTCACGACCAGCTGTCTCCTGTCAGCGTTTCCTGAAGAGAAAGCCATCCTGCACGAAGTCGATGGTGACATGATCGCCTTCGAGGAACGCGCCCCCGAGCAGCTCTCTCGCCAGTGAGTTCTGCAACTGCTGCTGAATCACTCGCTTCAGCGGCCGGGCCCCGTAGATCGGGTCATAGCCAAGCCGGGCGATTTCATCGACGACCGCCGCAGTGCACTCAAGCGTAATCCCTGCCTTGGCGGCCTGCCCCACCAGCCGATCAAGCTGGAGCCCAACAATCCGGTGAATGTGCTGCTCGTCAAGAGGATGGAAGATAATCGTCTCATCGATCCGGTTGAGAAACTCGGGCAGAAATCTCGTGGCCAGCGCCTCCTGCACCGCCTCCTGGATCTCGGTAACGCTGCCCTTTTCTTTGGTGATCTCCTGAATCATCTGGCTGCCGACATTACTGGTCATCACCACCAGGGTGTTGGTGAAGTCCACGGTGTGGCCAAGGCTGTCAGTCAGACGGCCGTCATCGAGCACCTGCAGCAGCACGTTGAAGACGTCCCGGTGAGCCTTCTCGATTTCGTCCAGTAAGACGACGGAATAAGGCCGCCGCCGAACCGCCTCGGTTAGCCGGCCACCCTCCTCATAGCCGACATAGCCGGGAGGCGCTCCAATCAGGCGAGCAACCGTGTGCTTCTCCATGTATTCGCTCATGTCGATCCGAACCATGGCGTTCTCGTCATCGAAGAGCACCTCAGCGAGGGCCTTGCAGAGTTCGGTTTTGCCCACACCGGTCGGCCCCAAAAAGATGAAGGAACCAATCGGGCGGTTCGGATCCTGCAGCCCGGATCGGCTGCGGCGAACGGCGTTACTGACCGCTTCCACCGCCTCCTCCTGGCCAACCACCCGCTGGTGGAGCCGATCTTCCAGCACGAGCAGTTTTGCCCGCTCGGTCTCCACGAGCCGGGTCACCGGAATCCCGGTCCACGCACTGACGACTTCGGCGATCTCCTCTGGCCCGACTGCTCGCCGCAGCAGCCGCTTGGTCGGCTTTGCCTCCTTGGGACCTTCTTTTTCAGCTGCCTCTTTCTCTGCCTCCTCCTGCTCCAGCCGGGCAGCCAGTTGCTTACGGGTCACATCAAGTTCGTACAACTGCTGGTACATCGACTCACTGACCGCCTGACCCGAGGCCTGATGTTCCTTCACCTGAGCACTCGCCCGATCGAATGCCACCTGGGCCTCATCGAGTTTCTGGCGAAGTTCCTGGGCACTGCCGACACCTGACTTCTCTGCCTCCCACTGTTCCCGCAGGCTGGCCAGTTTCTGCCGAAGCTCCGCTGCCTCCGCCTCAATTTCGGCCAGCCGCTCCTGCGTATGCGGCTCCGTCTCTTCGGCCAGCTGCCGCCCCGCCAACTCCAGCTGCACCAGCCGACGCTGCACCTCGTCGATCTCGCTCGGCACACTCT
>JBDQOY010000222.1:0-3726 GCA_040260935.1 Pirellulales bacterium | reverse complement strand
TCTCACAGCCGGCCGCGATCGAAGCGGCTGTCGGCGGCGTCGTGGAAAGGCATGGTCGGCTCGACATTCTCGTGAACAACGCCGGCGTCACCCGTGACACACTCCTCCCGCGGATGAGCGACGAGGAGTGGGATGAGGTCCTCACCACCAACCTGCGGGCACCGTTTCTCTTCATGCGGGCGGCAAGCCGTCCGATGATGCAGCAGCGGTACGGCCGAATCGTCAATGTCTCGAGCGTCTCGGGCATGATCGGCAACGCTGGTCAGGCAAACTACTCGGCCTCGAAAGCAGGCCTGATCGGGCTGACCCGCACCGTGGCCAAGGAACTGGCAGGCCGGAAGGTGACGGTCAACGCCGTCTCGCCCGGCTTTATTGCCAGTGACATGACCGATGCCCTCGGCCCTGCCCTGCTCGACGAGGTGAAAAAACGGGTGCCTGCCAAGCGGCTCGGCCAGCCGGCTGAGATTGCCGAGGCGGTGCTGTTTTTGGCCTCTCCGGCCGCCGCGTACATCACGGCTCAGACACTCGTCGTGGATGGGGGGCTGATCGGCTGAGAACCCCCTCGGCCATGGTTTTTTTCGGTTCTAACTGGACAGACCATGGCGGAAGTCGGTATATCATCCGCAGTCTCGGATCGGCAACGTGATGCCGAAACCCGTGATCGGCGGCGGGTGTCGTCGGGCGTTTGCAGACGCTTCGGCAGCCCTGAGCGAACAACGACCGAACGAAGTATTTCTTAGCGGAGGATCAAACGTGGCATCAGTCCAGGATCGAGTGATCGACATCGTCGCTTCCCAGTTGGGTGTTGGGAAGGAACAGATCACTCCGGAGACATCATTTATCAATGATCTCGGTGCCGACTCCCTCGATACCGTGGAACTCGTCATGGAACTCGAGGAAGAGTTCGAGATCAACATTCCCGACGACGCGGCGGAGAAGATTCAGACCGTCGGACAGGCAGTTGAATTTATTGAAAAGCATCAAGGCTGAGTGGCGACGGTAGCACCTTAGCCGCAAGATGCCCCGGGTTTGGTCAGGGATGATATGAAACGACGGGTGGTTATTACTGGCCTTGGCGTGGTGACGTCGCTGGGAAGGCCGGTCGAACAGCTGTGGAATCGGTTGCTGGCGGGTGACAGCGGTGTCGGCTCCATCAATCTGTTTGATGTATCCGGCTACCGGGTGCAGTTCGCCGGCGAGGTGCCTTGGGATGGTGCGGCTGAGGGCGTTGCCAGCCCCAAAGAACTGCGGCGGCTCGATCGCTTCACCCAATTTGCGATCGCTGCAGCCGGCGATGCCGTTCGGGACTCGGGGATCGAGTTTGAGAAGGAAGACCCCTACCGCTGCGGCGTGGTCGTTGGCTCCGGGATTGGTGGGCTGGCTGAGTTTGAGGCTCAGCATGAGCGACTGCTGACCAAGGGCATCGACAAGGTCTCGCCGTTCACCATCCCCAAACTCATCGTCAATGCTGCCAGCGGCCATGTTTCGTCAATTCATGGCATGAAGGGCCCAAACTTTGCCGTGGCCACCGCCTGTGCCAGTGCCGCCAACTCGATTGGTGAGGCGTTGCGGGCCATCCGCTACGGCGATGCCGACGTGATGGTGGCTGGCGGCAGTGAGGCTGCCCTGACGCCGATGGGACTGGCCGGGTTTCAGAACATGCGGGCTCTGTCGTTCCGGAGTGACGCGCCCCAGCAGGCGAGCCGCCCCTTTGACATCGGTCGGGATGGGTTCGTCCTTGCGGAGGGCGCCGGTATTGTTGTGCTCGAAGAACTGGAGCATGCCCGCCGGCGGGGGGCGAAGATCTACGGTGAATTGATGGGCTATGGCTCCAGTGGCGACGCCGGCCACATCACGCAACCCGACGAAGAGGGCCGCGGCGCGGCCCGGGCGATGGCGATGGCCCTTGAGGACGCCAGCCTTGCTCCTGAGGCCGTTGGCTACATCAATGCCCATGGCACGAGCACCCCGCTGGGCGATAAAGCGGAAACAAAGGCGATCAAGAAGGTGTTTGGCGAGCATGCCTGGCAGTTGGCTGTATCGAGCATCAAAAGCCACCTGGGGCACTCCCTTGGAGCCAGCGGTGGCATTGAACTGGTCGCCTGTGCCATGACGCTCGAGCGAAACGTGATTCCACCGACCATCAATCTGGAAACGCCCGACCCCGAGTGCGATCTGGACTACACCCCCAATCAGCCGCGGGAGTTGGTCGTCGATGCCGTGATGAGCAACAGTTTCGGGTTTGGCGGTCATAACGCGAGTCTGGTGCTCGGTCGGTTGGGCTGATCATGGGCCGGGTGGCCTGCCGCAGGGGAACTGGCTGCAGAGTGCCTGGGCTACCAGGCAGGGCCGCTAGCCTGTGGTTGATTCCCAACGCTTCTGCAGGGCCTGGAATGCTGGAACGAACCAGATATCTTCGCCGGGTCGCTGGCTTGGGCATGGCCTGTGGCCTTTGGCTCGCGGCGGGGAATGCCGCGGGGCAACTGCCCTCCTCTGCCGGTCAGGTGTGGACGAGTTACAACATCGCCGCCTTTGTTGAGGCGGCGGGGCCAGACAGCGAGCAGCACATCGTCGATTGGATTCTGCATCAGACCGGCTATGCCGCCTGGCATGGTGAGCAGGCCGCATCGCTTTCGGCCAACGCGACGACGCTTTCCTGTTATCACACGCCTGAGATGCAGGCTGCAGTTGCCGCCATGGTGGACCGATTCACGGCCGATGCGAAGACGCCCCACCGGTTCCAGGTTCGGGTGATCGGAATGGGCTCGGTCCGCTGGCGGGGTGTGGCCCGGGAAAAGCTGACCCCGATTCCGGCAGCTACCCCAGGGGTGCAGGCCTGGGTGCTGCCCCGGGAGGCATCGGCCGCCCTCCTCACGCAGTTGCTGGCCCGCAGCGATGTTGAGGAACTGCCCATTGGGCCGGTCGAGGCGGCCAATGGCATCCCGGCGGCGTTGGCTGGCACCCGCGATCGGACGTACGTGAAGGATTTTGCGACGGGGCCCGGAGTGCCAGGCGGCTGGCAGCCGTTGGAGGCGACCTGCCATGAGGGTCTCAGCGTCGAGGTTCAGCCCCTGATTGAGGCTGATGGGACAACCGTTGAGGCGGTGATTCGTTGCCAGATCGATCAAATTGAGCGGATGGTGCCGGTGTCGGTGACGGTGCCAACAGGGCATCGCCCGACGGCGCGTCTGGAGGTGCCGCAGATCGCTGCCGTCCGAATTGGTGAGCGGTTTCGCTGGCCTGCCAGCCGGACCCTGATTGTCGGCCTGGGGCTGGTTCCCTGGCCCGTTCCCGGTCAGAATGCGGCTGCGGCCTTGTTTCCGCAGGTCAGGCGGATTGACGCGATTGTGATTGTGGAGCCTCGGCTGCGGAGCAGCCCTGCCCCGGCGGCAGTCGATCAGCAGGGAGCCCTGCTTCCCAGGCGGCTTCCGTTCGTCAATGCGGCCGATGACGCAGATCGGTATCCTGTGTCAGCCTCACCCTATTTTTCAGCCCCTTTCAGTGATGTCCTCCACCATGCAAGCATCTGATCGTCGACGTGTCGTGATCACCGGCCTGGCAGCCATTTCTCCGTTTGGCCTTGATCCGGAGGAACTCTGGCAGGGACTCGTCGAACAGCGCTCGGCGGTCGGCCCACTGACCGCGTTTGCGACCGATGGGCTTCCCCTGCGGCACGCGGCTGAGGCGGCGGCATTCACGGGCCACATCAATGAATTTGGGGATCTC
>JBDQOY010000221.1:0-2725 GCA_040260935.1 Pirellulales bacterium | reverse complement strand
GGTTGAGGCGGTCGTGCCTGCGTCGATTCAGGCGACGGTGGCTGGGTTTGATCCGTGCGTGATGACCTGCGGCCTGGCAGAAGATGAGCAGGGGCGATTCGCTGCAGCCGGGCTCCTTGAAATGTTCGAGCGGTGTACCCGGGCTGATGCAGTTGCAGTAGGTCCCGGCCTTGGCCGCAGTGATTCACTGGTCAGAATCGTCGCTGAACTCTGGCACGCGCTGCCGGTGCCGGCTGTGTTTGATGCGGACGGCCTGTGGGCATTGGCTCAGCTCAAACCAACGCAGTGGGCCGATCATGCCGGCCCCCGCGTGCTGACGCCGCATGCTGGTGAACTGCAGCGACTCTTGGGCGAACAACCCTCGCGGGCGGTAGCACCAGACCGTGCCGAGCTTGAGCAGGCGGCAGTCAAACTTGCCTGTGAGACAGGCTGCTTGGTTGTGCTCAAAGGCCCTGGCACCCTCATCACCGATGGCACTCATCAGGCTCACAACGAGACAGGCAACCCTGGCATGGCCACGGCTGGCACAGGAGACGTGCTGACCGGCATTGTTACGGCACTACTCGCCCAGGGCATGAAGACCTATGAAGCGGCCCGCCTAGGAGTCTGGCTGCACGGCGCAGCGGGAGATGCGGCGGCAGCCACGGTCGGCGAAATATCTCTGACGGCGGGTGATCTTTTACGACACTGCAGCAGGAAAATTGAGGATGTTATTAGTTGAGCCATAGCTTCGTCATTGAAGAAGTGTCGAAAGCGAGCGAGAAAGACGAGTTACTCAGGGTTTTCGCTTCGACTGAACGGATCAAGCGTAATCGCCAGATTTTTGAGTTTTGATCCTCGATTAATCGAAATTCACGGCCTCGACATTCGCTGGCCCTATGTTCGGCAACGCCATCACCCCGTCATCTCGGGCGAGCCAGATTTGCATGTCAGCCGTGGGTTTGAGGCGGTGCCCGCCGGTGAAGGAGCCGAAGGCGGGAAGAATAAGACAGGTCTCTGTCGCGACAAAGCAGCGTTCTGTCAGTCGGTCGCCACTTGGGCTTTTCAGGCTGATTGTTGGATGAAGATGGCCAGCAATCGTCAAGCCAGCAGCGGTTGATGGCTGTTGGGCTGTCGGCACGGTGGCAGGTGCCCGTGTTGGCAACAGCGACAATACGGGCTCGTGAACATCTGGCTCGTGTATGAAACGAAATGGTGGCTGGCTCAGTTCAGTGACGCAGGCGTCAATGCCCAGGTCAGCAGGGGAAAACCGGCGGCCGAGCGAACGCTCGTGATTGCCCAGCACAAGAACGACTTTCGTCTGGCACTCTTTGCGAATCGTTTCCCGAAAGGCAAGAAACTCTTCCAGCACCCGTGGCGTACAACCCGCTCGGGCATGGAACAGATCGCCGACAATGACCAGTTGTTTTGCAGCATGATCAGTGACGAGGTCGGCGAGCCGGCTGAGATCTTGCTGGGCTGAGCCCTCCGGCACCGGCAGACCCGCGCGGCGAAAGGTAGCGGCCTTGCCGAGGTGAAGGTCAGAGCAGACCAGCGTCTGCGTGGCTGGCAGCAAGGCCGCGCGGCCTGGAAGCAGGGCGACGTCGACGCCGGCTAGGCTTTCGCCTGTCTCCACCGCCGAGATCATAAGGGTTGCTGTGGGCGGTAAGGCGGATGCTGCCGTGGCAGTTGGCTTGTCTGTGGCGGTTAACTTGTCTGAAATGGTGCGGCGTATCGCATGAGAACGTGTGCCGCCCTTGGGTTCCCGCGTGCCGGGAGTTGCTCGATTGGTCTTGCGAGTCATTCTGCTGCCGCCTGCTCAAGTTCTGCCGCCATCTGAATCACCCGCTCTCGCCAGTTTTGCGTGCTCAGCCGTGACTGAATCTGCTCAGCCCAAATCGGAAAGGCGAGTGGTGACAGCCGAGGGGTGTCAACAACCACAATCTCACGGCCGGCAATCGCCTCGAGCGATTCCGCCAATCGCTGAAATTCAAACTGCTGCTGTAGAACCTCGCGGCGGGCCTGCTCGAGCAGCAAATTCTCAGCATCATGCTCAGTGAGAACATCATAGAGCAGGCCAGCGGAGGCCTGTGTCTGTCGGGCAGATCGCTGGCCGCCCTGAATCAGCCCGGCCACCCGGGCAATCTCTCGGAATTGTCGCTTGGCCATTTCGGTGCCATTGAGGCAGGCGAAAAGATCAGCAAGAAGATCGCCCGGTTTGAACAGTTGGCGGAAGTCACGAGCCTCAAGATCAAGCCGCTTGGCCCCGGTCAGTTCAAAGCCCCAGTCATTGGCCGCCAGGCTCAGTGTGCTCGGGGTGCGGTTGGCAATCCGCCAGGCAAGCAGAGCGGCCAGCCCCTCATGCACCAATCGACCCTCAAATGGAAAAACAAAGAGATGATGCCCATCACGGCTTCGAGCCCGCTCAATCAGCAGGGTGTCGCGAGAGGGAAGCCGACTCCAGCGGGCCTGCGTGGCCAACAACGGGGCGACAGCAGCAGTCTCTCGGGGCAGGGCAAGGGGGCAGGGCGACAGGTCTTGAGGCTGTGAGTGAGGCTCTGCTCCCGCTTCACCCGCCTGTCGCACCTGTTCAAGTACCGCATCAGACAGTAGCGTGGAAAGCGGCATGCGGCCACCATTCCACCGTGGCACAGGCAGGCCCTGGCTGCCACGGGCTCGCTTCACATAGGCAGTCAGTCCATCTACACGAAACAGCGACAGCGTCCGTCCGGCGAATAGAAAACGG
>JBDQOY010000220.1:0-16461 GCA_040260935.1 Pirellulales bacterium | reverse complement strand
GACCTGCAGGTGGGCAAGCCAGCCCGGTTCGAAGTGACCATTCGAAACGTCGGCGCGGCCACCTCCATGTCCGGCGTCGGCGAGTCGTCTTTCGTGCTGAAGTCAGTTTCGTCTTTTTCCGGAACCGGAGCGGCCTCTTCGGCCGGTTCAGTCGGCGTGTCAGGCTGCTCTGCCGGTGACGGCGTGGTGGGTTCGACAGACGGGGCCACCGCTGCTTCGTCCACAGGCAACGACTCATCGGCGACGGCTGGAGGTGCGATCAGCGTCGCTGCTGCAGGCGTCGCAGGCGGCAACTCCGGGGGCGCGATCTGCTTGTTGGCTGAAAACCGTGACAGCGGCTGCGCTGGGTCGGCCGGCTGCTCGCCTTCCACCGGCGAGGTGTCCTGCCGGGACGATGCCGTCGGGCTGGCTGGCTCTTCAAACGATGCCGGCTGGGTTGAGAACCGGCTGGATGTCGGCTGCTCAAGGCCACCGGCAGGACGGACGGCGGCATCGGTGGAAAAGCGATTGACCTGTGATGGCTCTGTGGTGTCTCCAGCGCTTGTCGCGGAAGCCTGCGCTGGGCCAATGGTTGCTGGCGGCGCACTGGTCGCGACTGTTGGCAGTGGTGCCTCAGTCATGGGAACGGTTCGGCCGATGCCCGCGACCCAGACCACCGAGAAGCCCGCCAGGCCACAGAGCATGGCCCCGATGACGAGGGACCCCACCGAGACACCCTTCGGGGGTACGACCAGATCCTGACGTGACGCGTGCTCTTCCATCACTTGCCTCCTGCTGGAACCGCTGCCGGCGGACTGAACCGCCGTGGGGAGTACCAAAACAGGCATGCATGGCAGAAGGCCGGTTCAGCCAGGCGTGGTCTCTGTGAGCCCCGCAGCGGCCAAAACCTGATGCAGATGGAAATGAAACTTACCCAGTTTGCCACCATAGTTTCCGGCAGAAATGGCCGGAATGTCTTCTGCGGCAATCGCCCGCATGGCTACAGCCATCGCCTGGGTGATGGCTGCCTCGTCGACGCCGTCAATCACAATCTCAAGACTGGCGGCTGCGTCCTTCACCAGTTCGGTCTCAACCCGCCCGACCAGCCCCGGACAAAAGGCATCGTTCGTGGATGCTCGGAGGGCCTTGTACCGCGACCCCACCTTGCTGCCGGACCGGACGACGCCGCCGGGAAAGGGCGTGATCGTGCCCGGTGTTTCCGCAATCACCGCCACTGCCCGGCGGGCGGCGGCGAGGGCCGCTGGCAGCGTTCGTCCCTGCAGAATCAGATTCCCCCCACCGATGCCCTTAGCGATGCCGCAGGAGTCTTCCACCAGAAACTCACCATCCATGACTGGCACCCGCCAGAACCGCCGGCCTGCAAGCACCTTGGTCTTCTCAAAGCCGTCGCCGAAGTAGCGGATCTGCTGGCCGAGCGGGGCCCGTTCCTCGCTGTCCGGCAGGCCGTCATAGACCGCCGTGGTGGGACAGGTCAGCAGACACTGTCCCACCCGATTGGCAATGGCCTTGGCCAGTGAATCCGCCGCGAAGCCGAAGGCCAGAATCGCCGCGGCCGGTCGCCCATCGGGGCTATCGGAGGCTGGCAGTCGGCGTTCCAGACCAATCTCGGCATCACAGCCAATGACGCTGGTGCCATAGCCGCAGACTGCCGTCACCGCCGCCTCCAGCCAGTAGTCGTCGTGGGCAGTGATCAGCAGCCGGGTGAACCGTAGCCGGAATGCTTCGGCAAACGTGTCAATGATCGTAGTCGTTCCAAGCTGTAGCGTGGGGGCGTTCACGGGTAAGCCTCGAAAAAATTCTTCATGAAGTGCCAATGCCGCCGGGTTCTCAATGACGCGGCATTTCAGGTAGTCTATCTCTCTGGCAAAAGTGCCCCGAATGAAAATTCAAAGAGGTGCTTCGTACTCGACGCCCTGACGTTCCGTGCCCGCTCCGTTTCCTTTCTGACGAGGACTTCCAGCGATGTTTCAGCAGATTGGCCTTTCACCGTCGTCCGCGATCCGCCCAGCCTGCCCTGGTGCGACCCATGCAACTGCCCGTGGCCGACGAACCAGTCTTCTTCGCCAGGGTGTGATGGGAACGATGGCAGGAGTCGTGCTCAGCCTGCTGACTGGCATCGCCGCAGCGGAGTCAGTCACGCCCGGTGCTGCGATTGTGCCAGCGGACGCGGCATTCCTCTCCGGCACCCTACGGGGGCGGGAGCAGTACGACCTGTTCATCAACAGCAACGCCTACGCCACGCTGCGAGGCTTGCCGTCTGTTGCGAAGGCACTTGATGAAGCCGCCACGCAGATGTCACAGCCCGGCAATCCGCTGGCGATGGCTGGGATGTTCATGCAGATGCCAGAGAACCAAGAGGCCCTGGCACTGCTCCAAAACATGGTGGCCACCGACACCTTTGTGTATGGCACACCGGCCTGGGTGAAGGTTGCCAACCTCCTCAGGAAGGTGCAGCAGGCTCAGCAGGCCAGCAACATCGCCATGTTCACGAAGGCAGGCGGCTGGGCAGGCGACACGCAGGCTGCGACCACCCGGATGATGGTGAAGGTTCTGGCCGACAACCCCAAGGAGATCGTCATTCCGGATCTGGTCTGGGGATTTCGAACCAGCCAGCAGGAGGCGGCTGACACGCAATTGAAGCGGGTCGAACAGCTTCTGAAGATGTTCACCCAGGCCCAGCCGATGCTGGCTGACGCAGTCGGTCGTCAAACGATTGGAAAGGGTGACTTTGTCACGCTCACGATCAGCCCTGATCCGACGCTCCTGCGGATCATGCTGGCAGACACGGCCGATGAACTCGGCCTTGATGAAGAGGTCAACGCGATCCTCTCCCGAGTCGGTGAGTTGAAGTTTGTCGTCGCGCTGGGGCGGGTCGACGACCATGTCATTCTCTCACTCGGCGGTGGTACCGAGCATCTCACCAAACTGGCTTCCTCGGGCAGCCTGCTCGACAGTGAGCCGTTCAAGGTGGTGCGGGATGCGCAAGAAAAAAGCCTGACCGGCATCTCGTACATCAGTGAGGGGCTTGCCAAGGCAGTCGGTCAATCCGCCGACGATGTGAAGCAGGCGAAAGAGTTAGCCGCGGCTCTTGCCGAAACGGGCAATCTGTCGGAGGAAGCCAAGGCAGATGCCGAAAAGCTGCTCGATTCCCTCGTCGGTGGCTATGCCAGCCGCCTGCCGGTGCCGGGGCCATGGCTGTCGTGTTCGTACCTCACTGATCAGGGGTATGCCGGCGAGGTCTGGAATTGGAGCCAAAACCTGCCCTGGAATGGCAGCCAGACGCTCGACCTGCTGAAGTACGTTGGCGGCTCCCCTGTGGCGGCCCTCGCCTTCCGCACGGAGACCGATGCCGAAACCTTTGAGTCGCTGGTGGCGTGGGGTTCAGCATTGTTGCAATTCGCTGAGAAGCACGTTGTGCCGATGGGCGATGACGATGCCAAGGAGGGGTTTGAGGCGTTTCAGGAGCACATCCTGCCGTTGGGCAAGGATCTCGTGGAGACAATTCGTTCGAAGTTTCTACCAGCGCTGAAGAATGGCCAGTTTGGTCTGGTGCTCGATGCAAAATCGACCACGACAAAAATCCAAAAGCGGCTGCCGGCTTCCGCCGATCCCCTGCCGATCATTGAGCCGGCCATCGTGCTGGCGATTGATGATGCTACGTTGTTTCGTGAGGGACTGAGTGACCTGTTCGCGCTCAGTGACAAGTTGCTCACTGCCATCCGCGAAATTGGCAAGCCCGCCGTTCCATTAGGCTATCGCATCCCAGATCCTGAGCAGCGGGATGTGACCGGAGGCAAGCTCTGGAACTTCGCACTGCCTGAAAGCGGTCTTGATGAGCAGATTCAGATGAGTATCGGCGTCGGCGAGAAGGTGGCTGTCTTTTCGCTGGTTCCGGCGCAAGCCGAACGGCTGCTAACGGCCACGTCACTCGAGACGGCACGAGGGCTGACCGCCTTTGACTCGCCGCTGGCGGCAGCGGCAGCCCTCGACTGGGCTGGGTTGATCGATGCGATCGAGCCCTGGATCATCTTTGGGGCCCGCTGTGGTGCCGTGCAGAACAAGGGCGAGCGGCTCGACCCCGATTCGACGATCGGGCCGGAGGTTGAGACCGAGGTCAACAAGAAGGACCTCGCGCAGGTCGGCACGATTTTGAATGTTCTCCGCTGCCTGAAATCGGCTGCGGCAGAAACGAGTGTCGAAGGCGAAGCCACCGTCACCCGGTGGCAGAACCAGATCAGCGACCTGCCGGCAGACTAAGCAGTACCCCCGCGGACCGTCTGATGAAGTTCGTGGCCGGTCCGTAGCCTACGGCGCATTCCGTCAGCTTGCGCTTCGGGCTTTTGTGACGTTTCCGTGTCACTACGTCGTTGCGGAACCATGGCTTTACCCAAGCCCGAGGCGAAAGCCAAGGGAATGCGGTTGGCCTCACCAGTCGCTCACGGCAAGGCAATTCCCATTGCCTCCATCAGTTCCTTCATATCTTCCCAGACATCGCGTTTCGCGGCGGGGTTCCGCAACAGATAGGAGGGGTGATAGGTACAGATCACTCGGCTGCCGCGGTATTCGAACCACCGCTTCCGCAGCGCCCCAATGGATTCATTGGTTTCCAGAAGTGCCTGGGCAGCCGTCGTCCCGAGGCAGCAGATAAATTCCGGCTGCAAGATCTCAAATTGCCGTTCAAAAAACGGACGGCAGTTGGCTACTTCCGCCGACTCTGGACGACGATTGCCCGGTGGCCGGCATTTCAGCACGTTGAGAATGTAGACCTCATCCCGTGAGAGGGCGCAGGCTTCGATGATCTTGGTCAGGAGCTGGCCGGCTGCCCCGACAAACGGCACCCCAGAGGCATCCTCGTCGGCTCCAGGGGCTTCCCCGAAAAAACAGAGCCGCGGAGCCGGGGGGCCAACCCCAAAAACCGTCTGCGTGCGGCCCGCAGCCAACTCACCACATCGCTCGCAGGCAGCGACTTCGTCGCGGATGATGGCGAGGGCTGCCACCCGATCCGGCGCCGCAGCGGCGGTCGCTGGGTGGGTGCCCTGAGCCATTGCAGCATCAGCATTCGACCGCACCCGTCGCCTTGGCAGGCTCGTCACGCCAGCCTGCTCGAGGCTCATCAGTCGTTGTCCCAACGCCCGCTTCGACATCAGCAGGTTCTCCTGACGCAGCAGCTACAGCGCCCGTCGGATTCGCTTCGGCCCCCGCTTCTTGCCCAACAAGGGGGTCGCCGGCTTCGGCGGGGTTGGTGCTGGAGCACTCGCCTCACCACCCACTGCTGGTTCAAACGCCGGTGCAGTTGGACTTGGATCGAGGGCAACAAACCCCGGGATCTCTATCCGCTGAAGCAGTTTGTCAATCCGCATCTCAATGCTGGTCAACTGCGGTCCCTCCTCGGGTGTGACGAAGGTATAAGCCACTCCCTCCCGGCCCATCCGGCCGGTTCGCCCAACCCGATGAACATAGTCATCACAAAACTCGGGAATGTCGTAGTTGACGATGTGCGAAACGCCCGAGACATCGATCCCGCGTCCCACCACGTCGGTCGCGACCAACACCCGCACCAGTCCCTCTCGAAACTGCCGCATGACGCGATCACGAACGCTCTGGGCAAGGTCACCATGAATGCAGGCCACGTCGTCAGCCGCGTCTTTTCGCCGCCGCTGTAACCGTTCGTGAATCTTGTCGGTACCCCGCTTTGTCCGGCAGAAGACGATTGCCTGCCGGGGCTCTTCCCGCTCCAACAGTTTTTCAAGCAGTGAGAACTTCCGGGTTGGTGCCACGGTGAAATAGAACTGCTCAATCGTCTCAACCGCGATCTCGTTGGTTGAAAAGTCGAGGATCTCTGGATCGTGCATGTACCGAGTGGCCAGCTTGGCAACTTGCGGTGGCACGGTCGCTGACAGCAGAAGCGTCTGTCGGCTCTGCGGGCACCGCCGCAGAATCTTCTCGATGTCCGGCCGGAACCCGATGTCGAGCATGCGGTCGGCCTCGTCCAGGGTCACGATCTCAAGCGTCCCCAGCATCAGCGTTCCACGGCTCATGTGGTCGAGCACCCGACCTGGTGTGCCGACAACTACCTCAGGATGCTTGGCCAGTTTGTCGATCTGGCTTTTGATCGGCGTGCCGCCGTAGACGGCAACGCAATGCAGGTGAGAACCCGCTGCCAACTTTTCAAACTCATCACGTACCTGTACCGCCAGTTCGCGAGTCGGAACCAGCACAATGGCGCGCACCCCCTTGTCGCGACCGGGGGCCGACATCAGCCGCTCGAGAATCGGCAGCACGAAGGACGCAGTCTTGCCGGTACCGGTGCGGGCCTGCCCCAGCACATCGACACCTGCGATTGCCCTCGGGATCAGGCCAGCTTGCACGGGTGTGGGCTGCGAATACCCCGCCCGTCGAACGGCCTCGAGCGTGGTTGGTGAAAGGCCCAGATTATCAAACCCTGAGCCATCACCTGCAGGAGTCACCGCAGGAGGCGGTTCAGACCGCGATGATTCGTCCTGCCGAGCTTCCCGATCATCCGTGCCGGGAGCGGGTCGTCCGCCTGACCGGGCGGGGCGTCGCCGCCGGCTGCGTTGCCGGGGCCGTTCTTCTGACGTCACAAAAAACCTTCCATCGTGGGGACCGCTCTCGCCACAACCACTTCTCTGCCCGAGTCAAGAACCCTCAGGGGGCGCTGAGCCGGCGGCGGCATTTCCGGATCCATCCGGGTCGGCAACGCAGCAATCAAAGAGAAAAGCGGGGGGAGCGGCCGGGCCTGCAAACTCCATTCCTTTTCCGAAACGGTACCACACAACCGCACCGTCCGCAAATCTGCCCGTGTGGCCGGCACAGGGAAAGCAAACCCCGGGGTTCTGGAGCCGACTGAAGGCAGTTGCCCCCGCAGTTTCTAGCGATCAAAGAACTTCTTGATCGCCCAGACCGTGGCAGCTCGACCTGCCCGGGCAATTGACCGGGTCAGCGGAATCCGTTTCGGGCAGACCGCGACGCAGTTCTGGGCGTTACCGCACATCTGAATGCCGCCCTGACTGGTCAGCGCCTGCATCCGTTCATCCGCGTTCATGCTGCCGGTGGGATGGCCATTGAACAGCACAGCCTGACTGATCGCGTGAGGACCGAGGAACTGCTTGTCGTAGGCATCCCGCTTCCGAGCCTCAAATGCTTCATCGGTCTCGTCGTCACGTTTGACCAATTCAATCTTGTTGAACTGCGGACAGGCTTCCATGCAGCAGCCGCAACTGATGCAGGTTGTCAGTGGGTAGGCATCTTCCTGCTCTTCCGGTGAGATCCGCGGCCCAGAACCGTGATCGTAGGAATCATCGACCGGCACCCAAGCCTTCACCCGCTGGAGCGAGCGGAACACCCGGCTGCGATCGACAGAGAGATCACGCACCACAGGAAACTTCGTCATCGGCCGCAGTTCGATCTCACCCGGAGATTCCTTCAGCAGGTTGTCAACCAGAGAAGAACAGGCCATTCGGACCCGACCATTGATCACCATCGCACAAGACCCGCAGACCTCCTCGAGGCAGGCACAGTCCCAGGCGACCGGCGCAACCCGCCGACCATCCTGTGACTGTGACCGGGCGGCGATTCGCTGCAGCACGCTGATCACATTCATGTTGACTTCATAGGGCACCGTGAACCGCTCCCAGTAGCTCTCTTCGCCAGGAGCATCCTGCCGGAGCACCCGCACGCGTACCTCGCGAGACTCCGCAGCCGATGGGGCTGGTTCATGCGGTGTCGCATCTGCGTTGCCAACTGCCTGAATCATGCTTGCTCTCCTTCGTCACATGCCGTGTGCTGCTTCTTTGCCGTACCTGTCCAGCAACTATGCTCACTAGGACGTCGCCCCAACAGCAATCGCTCCCGCATCTGCAGCCGCCTGTCGTTCTTTCCAGACCTGTTCAATCACCTCACCACCGACCAGCCCATACAGCCGCGGACGTGGAGGGATGAGCGTGGTGTCAATGTCTTCGTAGGTAATCACCGGCTCGCCGTCGGCTCCGTGCGTCCCGATGGTCGACTTGAGCCACTTTCGGGTGTTTGCCTCGAACCGATCACACCACCGCTCGGCCTCTGCCCGTTGCTCAGCGGGATCGGTCGCAGCGATTCCTGGCATGGAAAAATTGGGTTTGAAGTGAGCGCCGCGGCACTCATCACGCTGAAGGGCCCCCTTGAGGATCAACTTCGCAATCGGAAACATGTCGCCGACTGCCTTGCAGAAGACCACGTTCTGATTGGTCCAGTTGCCGGTGTCCGACAGGCTGCACTGCTGCCAGAGTTGCTCGAGTTGGCCAACTTCCGCGTAAGCCTGAGTGAGTTGATCATTTCGCCGCACCACCGTGGCAGCCCGGGTCATAATGTCGCCGAGCCGGTTGTGAATGTCGTAGGGGTTCGACTCGCCGCCGGTCCGCGAGAGGATGGCCTGATGCCGATCCTCCTGCCGCTTGACCGCGGTGCTGAACAATCGGGTAGTGCCGTCCCCGCCCCGCCGCGATCCGGCGAGCACGCCCGACGCACAGAAGAGCCCACTGAAAATACAGGAGAGCAACGAGTTGGCACCAAGCCGATTAGCGCCGTGGTACTGATAGTCGCACTCACCAATCGCATAAAGACCAGGGATGTTGGTCTGCTGGTTTCTGGGCGAGCCTTCAACCAGCCCACCAGTCTCGCTCTTCTCGTAGTCAACCCACAGGCCACCCATTGAATAGTGAACTGCCGGGAAGATCTTCATCGGCTCATCCCGGGGATCGACCCCCTGGAACTTCTCGTAGATCTCAAGAATCCCGCCGAGTTTGCGGTCGAGGGTTTCCCGTGGGATGTGCGTCAAGTCGAGATAGACACAGAGCCGATCCTGTTCGACCGACAGGCCGTCGGTCGTGCAGATGTCAAAGATTTCCCGGGTGGCGATGTCTCGCGGCACCAGATTGCCATACGCCGGATACCGTTCTTCCAAAAAGTAGTACCGCTCATCCGCCGGAATATCCTTCGGCTTCCGGCGGTCCTGCGGTGTCCGCGGCACCCAGACCCGGCCCCCTTCACCCCGAGCACTTTCGCTCATCAACCGCAGTTTGTCGGCACCCGGCACCGCCGTGGGGTGCACCTGGATGAACTCGGCGTTCCCGTACTTGACGCCAGCCTGGTAGGCCCGGCTGACCGCACTGCCGGTGCAGATGGTTGACATCGTCGAGCGGCCGTAAAGCAGACCACAGCCTCCGGAGGCCAGAATGACGGCGTCAGCCGGGAAGGCCCGGAATTTCATCGTCACCATGTCCTGGCAAACGGCCCCGACACAGCGACCGTCTGCATCGACGACTGGCTCGAGAAAGTCCCAGAATTCCCACTTCTTCACCCGGCCCTCAACCTCCCAGCGTCGGACCTGCTCATCGAGTGCGTAGAGCAGTTGCTGGCCGGTCGTGGCACCGGCGAAGGCGGTCCGCTTATAGAGCGTGCCACCAAAGCGGCGTTGGTCCCGAAAGCCTTCCGGCGTGCGATTGAACGGCACCCCCAGCCGATCCATCAGATCGATGATTCGCGGGGCCCACTCTGCCATTTCCTTGACGGGGGGCTGATGCTGGAGGAAGTCACCGCCATAAACAGTGTCGTCAAAGTGCTTCCATTCGTTGTCTCCCTGCTGCCGGGTGACCGCATTGACGCTGTTGATGCCCCCTTGGGCACAAACGCTGTGAGATCGCTTCACCGGAACGAGGCTGACCAGATCGACTTGGACCCCCAGTTCAGCCAGCCGCATCGTGGCCGACAAGCCCGCCAGACCACCGCCGATCACCAAGATTCGTGGTTCTGCCATGGATCAGTTCCTCTCCTCGGTTGCTGCTGAAGCCCCGGCAGTTCCCTGCGAAGCGTGTTCAGCCGAAACGTCTTGAAAGCTCGTCGGGTGAACAGCCGTGCCCGTGCTGACTGAGTCCCCTTTGAGCATCTGGCGGGCGCGATCCATACGGGTTTCGATGGCCCGGGCTTCCTCAATGTCGATCGATCGCATGCCGCCGAGGGCCCCAAGACCCGCTGCCCCCAGCCCCACCCCGACAACCAGACTGAGCCAGTTGGCTCGCCGCATCGCTGCAGGGCTTGTCCAGAGACCCCAGGTGATTCCCAGGCTCCAGAGGCCATTGGCGAAGTGATAAACGGTCGAGAGCACACCGATGGCATACAGCATCGCAATCAAGACAGGTTGCAACGCAACCGCGGCGGAACTCGCGGCATGGTGCGGATCAAACTTCCCGCCTCCCAGCGGTGCGCCCATCCAGTGCAACTGCACGATGTGCCAGAGAATGAAGGCGAAGGCAATCATGCCGGTGGCCCGCTGCAGGGTGTAGCGAACATTCCCCATGTAGGCGTATGACCCAACATTCGGCATGCCATTGGCGATGATCACGAACCCCATCACGGCATGGAAGAGCATGGGTAAAAAGATGAAGACCCATTCAACTGCCGGCAGGATGGGCCCAAGCGAATGAATCAGATCGACCCGCGACTGAAAAGAAGCCGCCCCACCCAGCACGGAGGCATTCGTCACCAGGTGAACCACCAGGAAGGCTCCGACCGGAATCAGGCCGGCCAGTGAAAACAAGCGGTACAGCAGAAACTGGTGACGCCCCAGAAACGATTCTTCCGACGAAGCGGGTGTGGACACGACATTCCTCTCGCAGGCGTAGAACTGGTGTCGGCGACTTGCCGACGCTTCCGTCAATGCATTTCACCGTGGCTGAGCAGATGAACGGACTGAGGCAAACATCATCACCGGACAAGCTCATCTGCCGCACCAACTCCCTCAACCAAGGGGGCGGCAGCCGCACCTCTCCGATCTAACAAGGAGTATAGAGTGTCACTTTGCCAGGGCAACGGCACCACGCTGTTTGGCGAGGCCTTTCTTTGCGTCTTATAGTTGGGGGTCGTGACGGACGGGCAACCGCGTGGAGAGCACCAAGGGTGACGAGGCCGAGAATCATCGTGACGGGCATGCCGGGTGACGCCTCTGCAGGGGCGGCCGGTGAGGTTGCGGACCTATTCGACCCGGCTGTCAGCGACGTGGTGACCGTCCGGTCTGCGGCCGACATGGCTCGCCTGCTCGCCGGTGACCCGGTGGCGGCCGTGGTACTCACTGGCCCAACCGCAACGGCGACCGACAGCGTCCTCGCCCTCCTCTCGGGCCCTATGGTGCTTGAGCACTTTCCTGACGGAGTTGCCCTGCTGGATGCGACAGGCGGTGTGCTCTGGGCCAACGAGGTGCTGCGGCAGTGGTTCCACGACCGGGCTGGTCCTTCGGCCAACTTCTTGACTGCACTGGGCTCCCCACGGTGGGTTGACGCCACCGGTGACCACCCCCTGCCGCCCGACTGGTTGGCGGCAGAGGCTGGCTCGGCCGCGGGTGGCGTGACGCTGCAGATGGCCGATGACCGCTTCCTGCACGTGCACGCTTCGCCGATCTTCAACCTGCCACCCCCGGCCCTCACCAGTTCCGTCATCACTCAGCCTGGAGACCAGCGCGGCGCTGTCGTTGTCATTCGGGACGTCACCCAGACGATTCTCGAGCAACAAAAGCGGGCTGCCATTCATCAAGCGGGCCAAACCCTCGCTGACCTAGCCCCGACTGAATTGGCCGATATGACCGTCGAGGAACGGATTGAGTTGCTTAAAAGCAACATCATCCACTACTCGAAAGACCTCCTGAAGTTTGACGTGCTGGAGATCCGGCTGCTCGATCGGCAGACAAGTCGGCTGGAGCCCCTGCTGGCCGAAGGCATGCAGCCCGAGGCCGAGTCGCGGGTGCTCTATGCCCGCGAAGAAAACAATGGCGTCACCGGCTACGTGGCCGCCACGGGGCATAGCTACCTCTGCGACAACACGATCGAGGACCCCCGCTTTCTGGAGGGCTGCAAGGGTGCCAAAAGTTCGATCACGGTGCCCCTGTTGCTGCATGCCGAGGTCATCGGCACCTTCAACGTGGAGAGCCCCGAGCCCGGCAGTTTCACTGAGATCGATCTGCAGTTTCTCGAAATCTTTTCCCAGGATGTCGCGGCGGCGCTGAACACACTGGAACTGCTGGTGGCTGAAAAGGCCTGCACGGCAGCAGAAAGCGTTGAGGCCATTCACGCGGCGGTGGCCCTGCCGGTTGATCAGATTCTCAACGATGCCGTCAACGTGATGGAGCGATACATCGGCCATGACCCGGACGTTGTCGAAAAGCTGCGGCGGATTCTTCACAACGCCCGTGACATCAAGCAGGTGATCCAGCGGGTGGGTGAAAAGATGACCCCCAGTTACGCCCAGTCACAGGGTCGGCTGGCAGGCCAACGAGAGAATCTGCGGGGTCGGACCATTCTGGTCGTGGACGCCGATGATGAAGTGCGGGCGGCCGCACACTGTCTGCTTGAACGGCAGGGATGCATTGTCGAGACCGCCCGGGACGGCAACGAGGCGGTGTCGATGGTCAAGGCGGCCGATGCCTCGACCTACGATGCGATCATCGCCGACATCCGGTTGCCCGACATGAGTGGCTACGACCTGCTCATTCGGCTACAGGAGATTCTCACCGCCGTGCCGATGATCCTGATGACCGGCTTTGGCTACGACCCTGGCCACTCGATCGTGAAAGCCCGCCAGGCAGGGGTCGATCTGGTGTTGTTCAAGCCATTCCGCCTCGACCAGTTGCTTGAAACGGTTGAACGCTGCGTCACGCGGCGGCCAGCCGCCTGCTGAGCCTGACGCGGCCCACACGACGCCCTCGCTGCCCTGCACAGTGACGCAGAGTCAACCACCAACGCAGCGGTCTGGTCGCAAAAATCTTTCCGCAGGGCATTCCCGGCCCATCTTGGCAACAACCCACGTGAACCAGTGAAACAGGGCAATCTGGCTCTCACTGGGCGAATGTCTTGGGGTTGACCCGAGTTAGTGGCGGCGGCTACTTCTCCCGCCCAGTACCGATTTCGTGCACCCGCGACAGGATTTTAGGCATGGCCTTGCCACGCATTTTGGGGCGACTCCTCGCTCGTTGTTCGGCTTCTCAGACAGTGTTCTGCTGTCTATGGCCAACCACGATCCTCGCCGGCATGCTGCTCGCTCTGCCGGTGAACGCCGCCGAATCACCGGTGGCGGAGCCGGCAGCCGCCGAGCAACTGCCGCCAGATGTCATCGCCGCCAAACTGTCGGCTGAGGTGGCCGCCCGGCAGCTTGAAGCCAAACGCCTGACTGAGAGTGACCCACTCGCGGCCCTTGAGTTACTTGACCGCACGGCGGAATCTCTCGCCGCCGAAACGGGCCTCCCCGACGCCACCCGGAAACTGCTGGGCCGACGGCTGGAACGCACCCGTGCTGAAATTGAAGAGACGGCCGGCAAGCGGCGGGCTGAGTTAGAGCTCGACCAACAGAATGCTGCCATCGAGGTGGAAATTGACCGTGAACGCGGTCAGAAGATTGAAGTCGACCAGCGTCTCGCTGCCCTAGTCGACCAGTACAACACCCTGGTTGACGAACAGCGCTTTGCTGAGGCTGAGGTGCTCGCCAAAAAGGCAGCCCAACTCTCGCCTGACAGCGTCGTCGCTCGGCAACTCCTCAGTCAGAGTCGGGTGATTCGTCGCCTCGATACCCAGAAGTCACTTGCCAGCAGCAAGGCCAGTGCGATTCTCGATGTCGTCGAAGACACGGAGGCCTCCAGCATGCCCTTCGTCGGCCCGATCGAGTTTCCCGAGACCCGTGACTGGGAAGACCTGACCAAAAGCCGGGCCCGCCTGGCAGCCGAGGGCCGGTCAAGGATGTCTCCCGCCGAACTGCAGATCAAGGAACGCCTGTCGACGCCTGTTGAAGCCAGTTACCGTAACCGCCCACTGGCCGAGGTTCTCGACGAACTGGCGAAGCAGGCCCAGGTGCCGCTCCATGTCGATCTCGTCGGCCTCGATAGCGAGTCAGTCGGCACGGACACACCGGTGACCATCTCACTCGACCAAAAGATCTCGCTGAAGAGCGCCCTCAAACTGCTTTTGGAGCCGCTCCACCTCGACTATGTGATTCGCGACGAGGTGCTCAAGATCACCAGCCCGCAACTGGTGCGGGGAGAGGTCTACAGCATCTCCTATCCGGTGGCCGATCTGGTGATTCCAATCCCGAACTTTTCGCCTGACGGAATCGGATTGAATACCGCAATTCAAAAAGGCTACTCCCTCATTAACTCAACAATGAAAGTGCAGGTCGGACCGCCACCAACTGGCATATTAAACAATTCATCTGCGGCAAGCACTGAAACGACCACGTTCCCCAACAACGTACTGGGCCAGTTGCAAGCACCGTCTATCGGCGGCGGGGCCACCGCAGCGACTGCCTCAAGTGCCGGCGGCGGCAACCAGGCCGACTTTGCCTCTCTGATCGAACTCATCCAAAACACCGTCGAGCCCACGACATGGAACACTGTCGGAGGACCCGGTGCGATCAGCCCGTTTAACACGAACCTGAGCTTGGTGGTAACGCAAACGCAAGAAGTTCATGAACAGATCGCCGACCTATTGGATCAACTTCGTCGCCTCCAAGACTTGCAGGTGACCATTGAAGTGCGATTCATCACCCTCGACGATGCCTTTGCCGAACGCATCGGGGTCGACTTTGACTTCAACATACAAACGGGGGTCAACTCGCCGCTCAACATGACAGCCATTCCCAACGGCGCGGGTGGCTCTGACAATCCCTTTCAGCGAGGCATCACAGCCGCCCCGGGGGGACCATCCCAGCTCATCGGATACCCGTTGCCAAGTTTGCTTAGCGGCGGATCAATCGGCAACAACCAGCAAGGCAACAACCAGCAAGGCAATAACCAGCAAGGCAACAACCAGCAGGGTAACAACCAGCAAGGTAACAACAACTTTTTTCAGCAAACTGGGCCGAGTTCTTACCCAATCCCCTTCCGGCAGAACAGCTTCGCTCTGTCCGTCCCGACCGTTCCTGGCATACCCGACATCGCAACCTCGGCGGCGACGTTCGGCTTTGCGATCCTCTCAGACATTGAAGCCTATTTTCTCATCCAGGCAGCACAAGGAAACACTCGGGGCAACATTCTTCAAGCCCCAAAGGTCACGCTATTCAATGGGCAGCAGGCCTTCATTCAGGACACCACCCAAAAACCGTTTGTCACCAGCGTCGTCCCTGTCGTAGGCGACTTTGCGGCAGCCCAGCAGCCCGTGATTACCGTCTTGTCTGAAGGGACGAGTGTGGGTGTTCAGGCGGTTATTTCAAGTGACCGACGTTTTGTGCGACTGACCCTCGTGCCGAGTTTTTCTGAAATCGGCCAAGTCCAAGAGTTCCAGTTTGAGGGCGAGCGATCGACAACAGCTAAAAGCAGTGATGAGCGTCAGGGAACGCAAGCTGAGTCTGGAGGAGTGCTCCCATTTCAGCCTGGCCTGACTTTTTCAACGCAGTCAGCTGCCGAGCAAGCCTACAATTCAAACGGCACCACCTTGCAACAGCCCTCGTTCCACACCACGAGCGTTACCACGACCGTCAGCGTGCCCGACGGTGGAACTGTGTTGATGGGCGGGATCAAGCGAATGCAAGAGGGTCGCAACGAATATGGAGTTCCGATTCTTTCAAAAATCCCTTACATCAATCGGCTATTTAAGAATGTTGGTATCGGCCGAACGACGCAGAGCCTCATGCTGATGGTGACCCCCCGAATCATCATTCAGGAAGAGGAAGAGGATAAATTGCTGGGTGTGGAGCGGCCCTGAGGTGGGCCGCCGACGGCTCTTTGACACTCAGCGGGTTTTGTCATGCTCAAACTCTTTTGTGTTGCCGGGGCACTCCTCGGATTCATTGGCGTCGCCGCCGGCTCCTTCGGGGCCCACGGGCTCAAGGCCCTCTTTGAGGCGAATGGGCAGGCAGTCAATTGGGAAACCGCGGTTCGGTACTGTCTGTTTCATGCGGTGGCGGTCCTGGCAATCTGCGGACTGGCAACCTCCAGTCCCGCCGGCAGCACCCCGGGCCTCCTGACGGCGGCGGCCGGCTGTTTTGTGGTTGGGGTGCTTGTCTTTAGCGGATTCCTCGGCGTTCTTGCCCTCACGGGGCTCCGCTGGCTGGGCGCGATCGTGCCGATTGGCGGCGTGCTGCTCCTCGTCGGCTGGGGATTCCTGACGGCAGCCATCTGGCGGCTCCGGTTCTGATCAGCGGCGGTTGATGCCGGCGTGTGTCAGATTCCCGGGCAACTGGCCGATCGCCTGGTCGTGTGAGACACTTCAGATGGTGTTCCTGATTGTCCACTGCCTGGAGAACGAAGCGCGTATGCCATCTGGAGATGTACCGCACTCCGTTGTCCTGATCCTGTCCGCCTTTGGGTCAGGAGAAGCCGCTGAGTTATGCGGCAGGCACCTCATCGAGGCGGGCCTGGCTGCCTGCGTCCAGGTTGAGGGCCCGATCCGGAGCATCTATCGCTGGCAGGGGAATCTGGAAACCGCTGACGAG
>JBDQOY010000219.1:0-5524 GCA_040260935.1 Pirellulales bacterium | reverse complement strand
TTACGCCGCTGTCTACGACCACTTCGCCAGCTACCGTAAGTTCGCAGTTACCACCCTGCTCGGCAGCGAGGTCAACGATGACACTGCCGTCCTTCATCGAACGGGCTGTCTCGGCTGTGATCAGTTTCGGCGCTGGCTTGCCGGGAATGAGGGCGGTGGTCACCACCAGGTCGCACTCGGCAAGCACCTTTCCAAGCAGTTCTCGTTGCTTCTGATAAAAGTCCTCCGACATCGCTTTGGCGTAGCCACCCGTGGTCTCACTGGTGCCGGTTTCGAGGGGAAGTTCGACAAACTTCGCACCGAGGCTTTCGACCTGCTCTTTGACTGCCGGGCGAACATCGTAGGCCAGGACCTGGCCACCAAGTCGCTTGGCTGTGGCAATGGCCTGGAGGCCCGCGACGCCCGCACCGAGAATCAGAACCTTGGCGGGGCGAATGGTGCCGGCGGCGGTTGTCATCATCGGAATGATCTTCTGAAGCGCCGTTGCGCCCAGCAGGACGGCGCGATAGCCAGCAATGTTGGCCTGGCTGGAGAGCACGTCCATGCTCTGGGCCCGGGTGATGCGGGGAACGAGTTCAAGGGCAAACACGGTGGCCCCGGTGGCGGCGATCTCGCGACAGGTCTGCCAGCTGCCGAGGGGATCGGCCATGCCGATCAGAGTGGTGGCTGGCCCCAGGCGAGCCTGGTCGGTGGCCCAATGGTCTGCACAGCCGCCGGCAATTCGCACCGCCACAACGCAGTCGGCCTGAAAGGCGTCGTCCCGGCTGACGAGTTGGGCTCCAGCGGCCTCGTAGTCGGCGTCGGCAAACCCGGCTGCCAGGCCAGCCTCTCGCTCGACAAGTACCGTGTGGCCACCTTTGACGAGGGGGGCAATGGCCGCTGGCACCAAGGCCACGCGACGTTCACCGGGAACCAATTCTTTGACGACCGCGATCTTCATTCCGCTACTTTCCGCTGAACGATGGAGGGTGGAAGGGAACGTGATGGGGCGGTGGTATCAGCCCGCATGGTGCCCATTCTGCGCCGCCACCAGATTGTGGCGTCTCGGCGGGAAACAGGCAAATAGTCGCAGTTCAGCCGGGAAGCACGGAGGCCGCTTGAGAGAGCGGCGAGGCATTGGTATCCTTCGGGGCTCCCGCCTCGTGGCAGTCGGTCCAGCCGGAACTCGGTGGAGCGAATGGCGGCTGTGCAGCCAACCAGCCCACGACCTGAGCGGTCCTTCGGACAAGCGACGAATCGAGTGACACAATGACAAAAACGTACATGGCGAAGCCGGGTGAAGTAGAGCAGCGCTGGTGGCTGGTCGATGCCGAAGGCAAACGCGTCGGTCGACTTGCGAGCGATCTGGCGATGATTTTGATGGGCAAGCACCGCCCGACCTACACGCCGCATGTTGACACCGGTGACTACGTGGTGGTGATCAACGCCGAAAAGGTCGAGTTTGGTGGGAAGAAGTGGGAGCAGAAGGAGTACCGCTGGTACACCGGCTACACGGGCCTGAAAACCGAAACCGCTGAGAATCGGCGGGAACGCCGGCCGGAACTCATTCTGGAGGAGGCCGTCCGACGGATGCTGCCGAAAACCAAACTCGGGCGAGTCATGCTCAGCAAGTTAAAGGTGTATGCCGGACAGGAGCATCCCCATCTGGCACAGCAGCCTGAGCCCAAGGATGCTGGCACCCGGTCTGCAGTTGGCGTTTGACGCCTCCGTTCGTGGCTGATCCTCAGAGAAAACTTCACAAAGAGACTTTGTTCCCTGCACTTCTTCGTTGCTCATGGAGCCTGACCGCATGTCGACCGATTCCACACCTGAACCTGCTGCTACACCGGCCCCTGTTTCCCCGTCAGCAGAGGCACCTGTCGCTGTGGCTGCTCCGGTGACCCCTCCCGCTCCGGCCGCCACGCCCGCGAAGAAGCGTGTCGATTTGGCCGGCAATGTGATCGCCACGGGACGTCGCAAAACCGCGGTTGCCCGGGTTCGGCTGCGGGCTGGCACTGGAATAGTGACCATCAATCAGAAGCCGCTAGAAGTCTACTTTCCTACGGTCAAAGATCAGGAACTCGTGGCCGGGGCCCTTGGTCATGTCGGCCGGCAGCAGTCGGTTGATGTCGATATTACTGTCAACGGTGGTGGTCCGACCGGGCAGGCCGGTGCCTGTCGGCTTGGGATTGCCCGGGCGCTGAAAGACTTTGATGCCGAGTTGGCCGAATCGCTGCGGCAGGGTGGATTGCTCACCCGTGATGGTCGCATGAAAGAGCGGAAGAAGTACGGCCTCCGCGGTGCCCGACGGGGTACGCAGTTCTCCAAGCGTTAAAACCGCTTCAGGCAGGGAAAAACCCCCAACCGTTCCGTCCCCTCGGGACGGACGTCTGCGTTCGGTTTTCTTACGAGCCGAGCCGAAGCAATACTTGGGGAGTAGTCTGCCCGCAGCACAGTTCGGTCACGCCGCCGAACCGGGGAGACGTCCGAGCGATCAGGCTCGGATTCCTGGTCGTTTCGACCCCCCTGGGGAATTGTGAACATGAAGCGGTTCATCGTACGAGTTGCTCTGCTGGTCACGTGCGTCGGCTGTCTTGCGTCCTTCAGTTTTGCCGCTGAGTTCGTCGCGGAGCGACAAGTGCCGCAGGATGTCCTCGAGGCCGAAGCCGCTGGGCTCGTTGAGGTCAGATACATTCCGAATGATTCCCGCTCGGCCCAGATTGTGGTGGCTAACCGCACCGCACAACCGCTGACTTTGCGGCTGCCGGAGGCATTTGCTGGCGTGCCGGTTTTGGCGCAAGTGGGTGGCTTCGGACAGGGCATGGGTGGCATGGGCGGCGGCTTGTTTTCGGTGCCCCCGGAAAAGACCAAGGTCGTGAAGGTTGCCACGGTCTGTCTTGAGCATGGCAAAACCGAGCCGGCACCGCGGATCCCGTATCGATTGGCCCGGCTCGATGCCTTTTCAGACGATCCGGCGCTGGCTGCGTTGCTGGTCGCGCTCGGCCGGCGGGAACTGCCGCAGCGAGTCGCCCAGGCGGCAGCCTGGCATCTCTCGAGTGGTCGCTCGTGGCAGGAACTGGCAGCCGAGAAGATTGACCGCCCGGGGGGCGTCCCTGACGTCCCCTACTTTTCGCCCGCGGAACTTTATGCAGCCCGACAGGCTGTGAGCATCTTGCAAGAACAAGCGGAAAAGCAGGCCTCTCAGGGGCATGGCGGCGGCCGGGTTCGGTCCTCTGGCGAAGGCTGAGCCCCAGCAGACCGCAGGGGCGGAACACTGCTTTTTGCGGAGATTTCGCCTGCGGGCGAGCGGTCGCCTGCCGCGGCTGATTCTGGCTTTCTCACCCCCCCTCGCATCGTCGTGAAGCAGCGTTTTTTTGCTGCCAGCGGACCTACCCCTCAACAACGACCAAATTTTTGGGTACAAATCGAGGGGTACGGGGCGTTGGTAACGCAAGAAACGCACGGAAAAGGTTGTGGTCCATGCGGCCCGAGACCCTTGAGGGAGATTTACCTGAGATGGGGACATCTACAGAATCCAGCAGCGCACAGGCTGGTGAGGTCATCGTTGAGGCGCGAAACCTGTCGAAGATCTATCGAGACTTCTGGGGACGCAGCAAGAAGGTGGCCCTGAAGCCGCTCGATCTGGAAATCCGCCGGGGTGAGATCTTTGGTCTGCTGGGGCCGAACGGATCCGGCAAAACAACCACGATGAAACTGCTCCTGGGGCTCATCTTTCCAACCTCGGGCGAGGCGATTGTTTTTGGGAAGGACGCGACGGACGTTTCCAAGAATGACCGTATCGGCTACTTGCCCGAAGAGTCGTACCTCTACAAGTTTCTCGATGCTGAGGAGACGCTCGATTTCTACGGTCGGCTCTTCGATATGCCGCCCGAAGAACGGAAGCGGCGGGCGGATGCCCTGATTGAGATGGTCGGATTGAGCCGCGATAAAAAACGTCAGTTGCGGGAGTATTCCAAGGGCATGACCCGGCGAATTGGGGTAGCACAGGCCTTGATCAACGATCCCGAACTGGTGCTACTCGATGAGCCAACCAGTGGCCTGGACCCGATCGGAACTCGGGAGATGAAGGACCTGATCATCGACCTCAAAGAACGGGGGAAGACGGTGATCCTCTGTTCGCATCTGCTGGCAGACGTCGAAGATGTCTGCGACCGGATTGCGGTTCTCCATCAGGGTGAGCTCAAGGAACTTGGTCGCGTCGATGAACTGTTGCGGGTCACCGACATCACGCAGATCCGCTCCAGCGGATTGCCGCCCGCGGCACACGAAGAAATCCGGGCGATCATCGAGCAGCACGGCGGGGTGGACATTGAGATTGGCAGCCCCAAAACCACGCTGGAGGATCTGTTCTTGGAGATCGTCCGCGATACCGAGGCGAGGCCGGGTCGGCGGGCGCGACAGCAGGAAGATCCGGTTGGCGGCTAGGCCAGTGGCTGGGCTGGCTGCTGGAGAGGCTGGCGTGGAGGTGCTGCCTCGGGGCCGTGAAGGCCGGCTCTTCAACGAGCAGATAGCAGACATACAAATCGTTCCCTTTCAGTTTTCAGACGGGTATTCACTCGATGGTTCTCGAACAGGAAATTCCCGCTTTCGCGGAATGGATCGGACCGGCGTTGGCCTCCTATCTGTTGGTCGCGGCACTGGTGGCTGTTTTTGCAGCCCTACTGGCCTGGCTCTCGATGTCGACGGTCTCGGGGCCCCTGGCAGCAGGAGACCGCGTCTACCGTGGAGTGTTGGCCGGCCTGGCAGATCTCCGGGGCATGTCCTGTGGCCGCATCTGGGCGTTGGCCCGGCTGGCGATCAAAGAGTCACTCCGCCGGAATGTGCTGGTGGTGCTCGGGCTTTTTGCCGTGATTGTGTTGTTTGCCGGCTGGTTCCTCGATCCGCAGAGCGTGAACCCCGGCAAACTTTACCTGGGCTTCATGCTGTCGGCGACGAACCTGCTGGTGTGCTTGGTGGTTCTGGTTCTGTCTGTCTTCAGCCTGCCGGCGGACGTGAAGGCCAAAGCCATCCAGACCGTCACCACCAAGCCAGTGCGGACCGGAGAGATCGTCCTCGGTCGAATCCTCGGCTTTGCGACGGTCGGGACGGTCCTGCTGGCCATCATGGGAGGCGTCGGCTGGGCCTTTGTGGTTCGCAGCGTGAGCCATCGTCATGAATTAGCTGCAACTGATCTGCTGGCCGATCGCCTTGAGGATGGCCGGGTGACCGGTTTTGAGGGCCGTACCAGCCTCGACCGTGGTCATCGACACCGGGTGGAACTCGATGCCGATGGCAACGGATCGACCGACACGACCCAGGGGCACCGGCACACGGTCCGGCGGGTGGCAGGCAAGGGGGATGCAGCTCAGTACGACGTTGGGTCGGTGGAGGGGCTCCTTGAGGCCCGGCAGCCGCTTCGCGGCACGTTGCGGTTTCTGGATCGTGAGGGCGTTCCCAGCGAGAAGGGGATCAGCGTCGGCGCGGAATGGACCTACCGCCAGTACATCGAAGGTGGCTCGCTTGCTGCTGCGATTTGGACCTTCGA
>JBDQOY010000218.1:0-6042 GCA_040260935.1 Pirellulales bacterium | reverse complement strand
CGATCTGGCGATCCTGCCGATCGGTGACCTGTTCACGATGGGGCCCGACGACTCCCTTGAGGCGATTCGGCTGCTTCGCCCACGGGTCGTCCTGCCGTGCCACTACGGGACCTGGCCACCCATTGAACAAGATGCTGCCGCGTGGGCTCAGCGGGTCAACGAAGCCGGCCTGGCCGAGGCCCGCGTGCTTGCTCCGGGGGCAAGCACGACGGTTGCTGCGGACTGAGACGGGCAGCCAGGTCAGACGGTGTCAGCAGTGAGGTTCAGGTGGCACCTGAACCTCAACCGTGTCGCCGCTGAGCCGGGTCGGAAAGACGTCAACCTTCAGGGCAGGGTTGTCGCACCAGGCCCCGTCAGCCACGGTGAACCGCCAGGCGTGCCAGGGGCAGGTCACACAGCCATCGGTGAAGGGGCCGGAGCCGAGTGAGGCCCCCATGTGCGGACAGAGATCGTCCATGGCGTGGTAGGCGGTGCCATCAAAGAAGACGGCGATGAGGCGACCAGCTACCTCGAAGGTGCGGCCCTCACCTACTGGAATCTCGCCCGTGCGGACCACCGGATGGAACGCGGAGGGAGTCGGAGAAGCGTTGTCATTGGTCGTGTCGGTGCTCGTCATGGTGCCTCCGCCGCTATCATAAACAAAAAGCCGTTTTGTTGTTTCGTCCGTCTGCCGGGGGTTGCTTTCACTCGTGTCTTCATCGATCCAACTCGTGGTGCTCGACGTTGATGGCACTGTCACCGACCGGCGGCATGCCGTGACGCCCGCAGCACACGAGGCGGTGCAATTGATGCAGGCGGCAGGCATTCGGGTTTTGCTTGCCACCGGGCGGCGATATCGCGATGTGCTGCCTGTCGCGGCTGACTTGGGGCTGTCTGGTCCGCTTGTCACGGCATCAGGAGCATTGGTCAAGCAGCCGTCCAGCCATCAGACGCTGTTTCAGGCTGGCTTCACGCGGGGAACCCTTCCAGAAATTCTTGCGTCTGTGGTTGCGGCCGGTCATGAGCCTGTGCTTTACACCGACAGTTACGAGCAGGGCTTCGACTTTTACTGCCGGACGCTGGCGGCGGTTGATGCTGCGGGGCAGGCGACCGGATTCGGGGAGTACCTCGAGCGTAATCGGGCCCTGGCGCGGGTTGAGCCGGCTCTTGCCAGCGAGCCTCCGGCACACGCCTTTGCGGGCTTTGCGATGGGGCCGCAGCAGGCAATGGAAGAGCTTGAGATGCACCTTGCGGAACGCTTTGCTGGGGAACTTTCCCTGCATACGATCCGCAGTCCTCGCTATCGCGACTGGCTCTGCGAAATTGCCCCGGCCGGCATCGATAAGTGGTCGAGTGTGGTGCGATTGGCAGCAGCCTGGGGGATTTCTCCGGAGGCGATCTGTGCCGTCGGTGATGACCGCAATGATCTGCCCATGATTCGCGGGGCGGGCCTCGGCATCGCCATGGGCAATGCTCGCCCCGAGGTCCAGCAGGTGGCAGACCGAATTGTGGCCGATCACGAGGCCGGCGGGATGCTGGAAGTCGCCCGAATTGTGGTCTCCGGATAGGCGGCGAGGGCTCCTACCTGGCTTGCCCAGTTGTCCTGGTTTGCTGTCTGGTCGGCTCGTGGCGAGTGACTCACCTTGTGACAGTGCAAGCGTGCTGCGATATATCCCAAATCACCGCACGCAACCGAGCCTATTGTTCCGCCGCTGAGCCGCCTGGGGCTGCGGCTTGAGGGCGTCGGTCGTGTGTGTTTTATTGCTCCTTTGTTGCTTCTCGGATGCCCCGGCATGGATCTCAAACTGCAACGACCGGCAGCAGCCTGTCATGAAACCGGGGCTGCGTTTGCGCCCGGTGACGTGATCTATTCGGCGCTCGTTCGGGATGCCGGCAGCCTGAGCCGTTGCGACTGGTCTGCGGAGGCCTGGCCGGGGCCACCCGCAGAAACGCTGGCTTGGTGGCGCAACGTTGTTCCCGAACAGCCCGGCAGTGGTGTCAGTCTGGCACCAGTTGATGTCTTGCTCGATACGCTCGAGGCACTGGAACACCGACCCGAAGATGCAGCACTGCGGTACGTGTTGGCGCTGCAGTTGGTTCGCCGCCGGGTGCTGCGGTTTGCTGAGGCTCCGCCGACCCCGAGAGAGGAGGGGCGTTCTGTCGAGGCAGACGCCGACGCTCCCGCTCTTGAGATGCTGGCCCTCTCGTGCCGACGGCGTGACTGTGACTATTTCATTCCGGTGGCGGCACCAGTGGCAGAGGATTGCGGGGCGGTCGAGGAGCGGCTGGCTGCCTTGCTCTGGTCGGGAGGTGAGGCATGAGAGGCTGCACCGGCTGGAAGCCGTCACTGCCCTTGGTTTTGCTGGCAACGGCGGTCGTGCTTGTGGCTGGAAGTGGTGCCAGCTGCCCCGGCGTCCTACGCGGATATCAGGTTGGAGTGATGCCCCTGCCGCGGCTGCTGCCCGCCCAGCCGACGCGCGAGCAGATCATGGCGGCGGTCGAAGACAACACCGGGCGGGTGCGGAGTTACATGGCCTCGCAGGCGGTGCTGTCGGTTCCGGGGGTGCCCCGGCTGTCGGCTCAGGTGGCCTGTGAACCGCCCCGGCGTTTTCGGCTGCGGGCTCAGACTTCGCTGACTGGCAACGAACTCGACCTGGGGAGCAACGACGATCTCTTCTGGCTCTGGGTCCGGCGGCATGAGCCGCCGATCATGCTGTTTTGTCGTCACGATCAGTATGAGCAATCGTCTGCACGCCGGCTGCTGCCGATTCAGGCCGAATGGCTGCCGGAACTGCTGGGGCTTGTCAGGTTCGATCCAGATGACCGGCACGAGGGGCCCTTCACGACGCCCGATGGACGATTTGAGATTCGGAGCACCATTGACTCGCCCGACGGTCCGCTGCTGCGGTCCACGCTCTTGCAGGCCGCGACAGGACTGGTCGAAGAGCAGCACCTCTTCACTGCTGATGGCGAGCGGCTGGCAAGCGTCCGCATGTCGCGGCATCGGGTCGACCCAACCTCTGGTGCTGCCCTACCGCGGTTGGTTGAGGTGTCGTGGCCAGCGTCTGGAGTTGAGTTCACGCTGGAAATCACCAGCCTCGTCACGAATGCACCAGCTCCCGATCCCGGGCAACTCTGGCAGATGCCGGCTTACTCGGGCTATGAACCGATCGATCTGGCAGACCCGACGGTGACCATCACGCCGGTTGGCGGTTCAGCCGCTCGCTAGGGGCGGGCGAGTCATCCTTCGGTGGTGTTCTCGGAGCCTGCCCCCGAAGGCTTGCCGTCTGGCTTGTCGTTGGTGGCACGGCGAAGGGTTTCGCGGGCTCGCGAGAGTCTGGGGCCGATCGAACCGACCGGGACGCCAGTTGCCTGAGAGATCTCGCCGTAACTGTGGCCCTCGTAATCGTGCATCCTCAGCAGCGTGCGATCTTCTTCGGGAAGGAGATTCAGGAGGTGTTCGATCTCGTCCTGGTGGGCAACTGCCTCGGTGGCTGTGGGGTGGCCATCAGGCTGGTCGGTGACACCGTCGGCTGACGCCACGGGCCTGACGTTGGTTCGCGTGAGCCGCCGAACGGTGACGCGGCGGGCGATGACGGTAAAGTAGGTGGCCAGGGTGGAACGCCCCGAGAACAGCCGCAGGGCAGCTGCGTTCCGGCTGATCAATTCAGCAAATACTTCGGCGACAAGGTCGTCCGCATCGTCACCGGACAAGGGGGCTTGGCGACGACGTGCGGTTTCGTTCACCACGTGGCCGATCAGGCGGCCGTACCGCTTCAGCAGGATGTCCCACGCTTCGGGCGTGCCAGCCAGACAGCCATCCACCAGCTGCCGGTCAGCCGGCGTGCAGAGCGGTGCGGGCGAATCAGTTGCTGTGCCGGTCTGGTCTGCCACGTCGACATCTCCACGGCACCGGGGAGGGTGTGCCTCCAAAACTATACCCCCCTCACCAGAACGCCTCCAAGGTGAGCATGGCGGGGATCCGATTTCGCAGCCGACAGGTGGTCTGGCTGGAGCCGCAGGGGGCGTTCGTCCGATGGAGGATTTCGTTGACAGGTGACGGGAGGCATCTCTAGGATGCGTCAGCCCGGAACGTTCCCGGAATCGGTAGACTTTGCCCAGTCGGTGAAGCCGGTCGATGTGGGAATGTTCCAGGTGACGGGCCCAACTGCCTGTTCGCAGTGTGGTTCACCGGTTTGAAGTGTTTCACGAGGAGTTTGCCTACCATGACGCATGTCGTCGCCGAGCCTTGCTTCGCCTGTAAGTACACGGACTGTGTCGTTGTCTGTCCGGTCGAATGCTTTTACGAGGGTGACCAGATGGTCTACATCCACCCCGACGAGTGCATCGACTGCGAGGCGTGTGTGCCGGAGTGCCCCGTTGAGGCGATCTTCCACGAAGACAACCTTCCGGAAGAGTGGAAGCCGTTCACGGAACTCAACGCAGAGATGTCACCGCAGTTGCCGGTGATCACCGAAAAGAAAGATCCGCTCTGCTGAGTGCTGACGGTGCTCCGAAGCGGTTCTCATCAAGCCCGGCCAAGGCTCAATCCTCGAGGTCGACGAGCCAGTAGGCGCGATCGACAAAGGTCTTCCAACTCGCGTACTTCGGGTTGTGAAGCTTGAGGGCCAGCAGCGGGCTACGCTTCGGTTGTGTTGGCTTGCAGACGAGGTGCATCCGAGCCTCAGTGGGCGTGCGTCCTCCTTTGCGGACGTTGCAGCGGACGCATGCGCAGACGATGTTTTCCCAGGTGGTTGGTCCGCAGCGGCTTTTGGGGATGACATGGTCGAGCGACAGTTCGCCCGTGGGGAAACGCTGGCCGCAATACTGGCAGCGATTGGCATCACGGGCAAAGACGTTCCGACGGTTGAACCGCATGCTGTGGCGAGGTCGGGACTCGCAGCGGGGCAGGCGGATGACCCGCGGTGCTTGCAGTTCGTAGCCAACGGCCTTGATCCAGTCTTGGTCGGGACTCGGTTCAAGGGCTTCCAGGGCCGAAAGTTCCTGCCAGGAATCGATCGAGTAGGCCGCAAAACTGCCCTGCTCGGCGTGCACCACCTCAGCCAGATTGCGGTACAGCAACGCCAGGGCGCGGCGGACGCTGGTCACATGAACAGCAGCAAATGAGCGATTGAGCACTAGAACGCTCAGTTCAAGTGCGTTGGAGCCCGGTGGGGGAAGGATTCCTGCGATACTCATCCTCACGGGGCCCCTTCATCGCGTCACTCCGGCCGCTACCCCGCGGCCGGGTAGGGGTGAGTCTATCGGACCTGCATGCAGGCGACCACAGGACAGCCTGGTGCATGCTGATAGCACCCAAATAGCACTCAAAGGAACAATGGTTTTTTGGGGATCGAAACGCTTGCCTTTCTGGCAAGATGCCGTCAGACTCAACCGTGTTCGGTCAGTGGTTTCGTGTGGTGGTGAGGGGTTTCTGGCTGTTGCTGCTCATGCGGACATGACGGACGCAACACGGGTATCGCTACCCACTCTCTTATTCTTCATTTCTTAATCTGGCCCGGAGGCGAACTGTGCTTCACTATTCATGCGATCTCTGTCAGCGGCCGATCGATCCCGAACTTGGCATTCGCCATGTCGTGAAAATTAGCGTCTTCCCTGCCGTCAATCTGCATGAGCATGAGGAGGAGGCGTCCGTGGCGGCTGAGTCTGCCAGCGGTGATCACCTCGACGACATGCATGACCTGCTTGAACAGCTTGAGGAGCAGGACCTCGCCGCCTTCCTTGACGACGGCACCCGCACGCTGCGGTTTGATCTCTGTGATACCTGCCGGCAGCGGTTCCTGCGGAACCCGCTGGGCGCAAAGCCGAACAAGAAGCTGACATTCAGTAACAACTGAGTGTCATGCCCTGCCCGCCGTCGGCTGGGGAGGGATTTCTCGGGATCGTTTCGGAGTAGTGGTGCGCGGGCTCTGAGCCGTGCCCGATCTCTTGCTGAGCAGACAGTCAAGGAGGGCAGTTTCGCGACGGTCCGCTGCGGTCCTCAAATGGGCCGCTTGCGATTCCGGAACGGGGCGGTAGGTTCTGTGGGAACGTTTCCCCCGG
>JBDQOY010000217.1:0-11060 GCA_040260935.1 Pirellulales bacterium | reverse complement strand
CTGCTGGCGGCATGCGTGTCGAGCGGCTGACGAAACAGGTCGACTTCGTTGTAGTGGAGCAGGCCGAGGATGCCCCGCTTCAGGCCAAAGAGTGGGATCTGCAAATCCTCAATCGGGCAGCTTTTACTGATGCCTACGATAAGTCACTGAAAGGCCTCACCGACGCGATCGCTGAGAAGCGGCGGGAGCAGTTGGCCCTGGAAACCTGGCGGAACCGCCACTGGAAAGCCACGTTCTTCACGCCCCCCGAACTCGAAGCCATCGCCGACAAACCTGGCCTCTACAAGGTAACCCGCGAGGCGGTGGTGAAACTGCCGCTCGCCGGAGGCGGGGCCGAAGCACCGCTCAACGCTGGGGCGGAACTGGCGATTTTCAACCTCAACGATGATGACGAGTCGGGATTTCTTGGCATTTTTTCGGTCCGTAAGGCCACGGTGACGGATGGAACCATCCTTGAGGTGACCATTGACCCGCTCACCACTCCCGACGAACACGACCGGAACGCCTGGGACCTCCTTAAACAAGGCGCAGCGCGGCGGCCAGTCGTGTCAGTCTTTGAAGATCTTCCGAGTGATCGGCGGATGACTCGCGATGCGTTGACCGCCCTCCGCGGAATCGAAATGGAGGTCTCGGGCGATCTCGTCACGACCGGTGGCATTGAGGGTATGCGGCGGGAAATTCTGCTGGAAATGACGACGATTGCCCGCAACACCGACAGCATCAGTCAGGCCCGCAAAGCAACCGACCGAGAGAAAACTCGAAAACAGGAAACCGCTACCGCACTGGCCAAGGACCGTGATGCCTGGAAGGAAGACGTTGCCTTCGCAGCAACCGCCCTCGCCAAACTCCAGGAACGGACCAATCGGGTGCGGTCAGAACTCGCTGAGACGCGTCAATCCATTGTCGAGCAGCGGGCCGAAATAATCAGGCTCACCTCGCTCTTTCTGACCAAAATGGGTCGCCGAGAGGTGCCAACGGCAGTTCCTGGGGCCGGTCAACCCGAGTGATTTCCGGCCAAATCACTCGACAGACGCTGGCGGATCGACGCCCCCGGGGGTCCTCGGCTACACTTGGCCGGCTCAGGGCATCCGTATTTCACTGTTTCTCGAGAGTCTGTTCTGTCCATGACGACGCTTGCCGCCGGTTCTTCCACCGAAGCCAACCTGAAAAAGGCCGTTCATCACCATCGGCTCGCCAGCCGCCGCGGTGTGCTGGAGCGGTTGTTCACCCTCTGGTTCCGGGGCTTTGTTTACAACCAGATTTGGGAGGATCCTCGGGTCGATGCGGAGGCGTTGCGGATCGGGCCTGACTCAAGCCTGCTCACCATCTCGAGTGGCGGCTGCAATGTCCTCAACTACCTCGTCCACAAACCCAAGCGGATTGTTGCGGTTGATCTCAACGACAACCACATGTGCCTGACGCGGCTCAAACTTGCTGCCGTCAAGCATCTGCCGAACTACGAGACGTTCTACAACTTCTTCGGGTACGGGCGGCACGACGACAATCTGGCGGTCTACCGAAAATATCTTCGCGACAATCTCGACCCGGCAACTCGCCAGTACTGGGAATCGACCGATTGGCCGGGCAAAACCGTCGGCCCCAAACGCATCGGATACTTCAAGCGGGGGCTCTACGACCAAGCAAAGCTTGGGCAGTTCTTTCGGGTTGTCCATGGACTGGCGAGAAAAATGGGCCGCGATCCCGCCCGTCTGCTGAACGCACGCACGCAGGCCGAGCAGGAACGGCTCTTTGATCAGTACTATGGCCCACTGTTCAACAATCGGCTGGTCCGCTGGATGGGCCGACAACCGGTGGCGGTCTACAGCCTCGGCATCCCCCCCAGCCAGCACGCGGCAATGCTTGAAGAATCGGGCGGAAGCGGCCAGAAGCTCTTTGACACCTATCAAGAACGGATCAAACGACTGGCCTGCGGGTTCCCCCTCGATGACAACTACTTCACCTGGCAGGCCTTCGGCCGCCGGTACGATCATGAAAACCGCAAGGCGTTGCCCGACTATCTGAAAGAAGAAAATTTCGAAACGATCCGCTCCGTCGTTGACCGGGTCGAAACCCACATCGCCTCGCTGGGTGACTATCTCAACACGGCTGAAGCGGGGTCCCTGAATAGTTTCATCCTGCTCGACAGTCAGGATTGGATGCCCCCCGCCGTCATCGAAGACCTCTGGAGCCTGATCGCCAAAGTTGGCGGCGTTGACACCCGGGTCATTTTCCGCACGGCAGGTGAACGCTCGCCGGTTGAAGACGCCCTCTCGCCTGAGACAGCAGCCCACTTCCATTACGACATCGACGAGTCCCGCCGGCTGCACACTCAGGACCGCTCGGCGATCTACGGCATGTTCCACATCTACGAGAAGACCCAGCCAGCCCCTGCGTCATGACCGACACCACGGCCTCTGAGCCCAGCCCACCGCGTCACCCGGTTTCGTCGTCAAACAACCGCCCCCAGGGTGGCCACGACCAGGCGGCGGCGATGGACCAGATGTACCGAATGACGCGGCACATCTACGACATTACGCGACGGTACTACCTGCTGGGCCGCGATCGCCTGCTGGATGAGGTCGCCACGGCCCCTGAGACTGCCACGCTAGAGGTCGGCTGCGGCACCGCCCGCAATCTCATCAAACTGGCCCAGCGGCCGGTGACAGGCCGGCTCTTCGGACTCGATGCCTCGCACGAGATGCTCGAAACCGCGTTACAGAGCGTCACCCGCGCCGGCCTCCCAGAGGGTGACAACCCGCCGATTGTGCTCCGACAGGGACTTGCCGAACAGCTTGATGCCGGGCGGATGTTTGGCCGTGATCAACTTTTTGACACCATCTTCTTCTCGTACTGTTTGTCGATGGTACCAACCTGGCCTGGGGCCCTCGAAGCAGCAATGAACAACCTCAAGCCAGGCGGACGGCTGCTGATTGTTGACTTCTGGGATCAGGCTGAACTTCCACGACTCTTCGCCGCCGGCCTCAAGAAGTGGCTCTCGCTCTTTCACGTCCACTACCGTCCGGAGGTCCACACCGCGGTGGCAGCCCTCGGAAAATCGGGACGGGCCACGGTCGAATTCAGGTCTATTCACCGCCGCTACGCCTATCTGGCCGTGGTGACGAAAACCTAACCAGGAGCAGACGCGGCCTACGGCAGGATGAAAATGATCCCCGTGGCAGCCGCTGCCTCAACAGCCGCACCACGGGCACTGATCGGCGGCGCTGGGACCGTCCAGGGAGCACAGTCACCCGGCCGGTAGTAGCCCAGCGGGTAGACGCATTCCCACGGCAGTTCCACACCCATCTTGTAGGGCAGAGCGGGCACCGAGGCAAAGAAGTGTGCCGCCGAGATGAACGGATCGGCCACCGGATGGAATGAGTGCCCATACCGCTCAAAATTCCACTGTTCAAAGTAGAGCGGCTTGTGGCAGTAGCCGGCAGCCTTCCATGTCATGGTGGTCGAGGCAAACTGCCGCGGCTCGAAGTCTTCGCCCTGAAGACGGCACTCGCACGGGAAGTCGTTCCCGGCAACGCCGGTGACATGAATATCGAGGTTGATGGAGTCGAGGGTATCTGCTCGAAGTTTCCCGAGCTCTTCGCGGCAGTCTTCAGCCGACTCGCTACAGTTACTTGCTGACTCCGCCGACACCAGTTGAATGGTGGCTGACTCCGCCCGCCGGGCGACCCCGTTGGCATGCCCGGAGAAGTCCTGCCAGCCCTCAGCCGCCGCGGGAGTGGCTGCGGCCAGCATCGCGAACACCATGCCGGCGAATCCCAGCAAGGGACCAGCCAGCCAACTTCCCCACGCCGCGGACCGAACACACTCAGCCTCCTCTGCATCGCAGGACGCGATGCCCGCGTTCCTGGAAAACGCCCAGCGTTTCTCAGGAACGCCCAAGCTGGCAGGGGCCATGGAGGGCCCTGCCAGCGTGAAACTAGTCCTCGGAATCCATCGTGTAATTGGGTGCTTCGTGCGTGATGGCGATGTCATGAGGGTGGCTTTCCCGGACGGTGGCGGCGGATACCTGAATAAATCGGGTATCGCGTCGCAAGTCTTCAATTGTTTGCGTTCCACAGTAACCCATCCCGGCCCGAAGGCCGCCGACGAGCTGGTAGACAAACACGCTCAAAGGGCCCTTGAACGGCACGCGGCCTTCGACACCCTCAGGAACGAGTTTGTCCGCATTCCGACCATCCGTTTTTTGGTGATACCGCTCACTCGAGCCTTGCACCATTGCCCCAAGCGATCCCATGCCGCGATAGGCCTTGAAGGTGCGACCGTGAAACAACACGATTTCTCCTGGGCTTTCCGCGACCCCCGCAAGTAACCCACCAATCATGACGCAGTGGGCTCCGGCGGCGATTGCCTTGGTGATGTCTCCCGAGTAGCGAATACCTCCATCTGCGATGACCGGAACATCGGTACCAGCCACCTCCTGTGCCGCCTCCCAAATCGCAGAGATCTGTGGAACACCAACACCGGAGATGACCCGTGTAGTACAGATCGACCCGGGACCGATCCCAACTTTGATCCCATCTGCGCCAGCCTTGAGAAGATCACGACAGCCTTCCCGGGTTGCCACGTTTCCCGCAATCACCTCAATCTCCCAGCGTTTCTTGATTTCCTTGACCGTCTCCATGACGTTGCCCGAATGGCCGTGGGCCGAGTCCACAATCAGGACGTCAACACCCTTGGAAATCAGGTTTTCCGCCCGCTCGAAATCAAAGACGCCGACCGCCGCTCCAACCCGGAGCCGCCCCTGCTGGTCCTTGCAGGCGTTGGGAAATCGCTTCATCATGTCGATGTCCTTGATCGTAATCAGGCCAGTTAGCAGTCCTGCCCCGTCGACCAAAAGCAGCTTCTCAACCTTGTTTGCCATCAAGATCTTCTCGGCCTCGTCGAGCGTGACGGCGCCCGTGGCTGTCACCAGACCCGACCGCGTCATGATCTCAGCGATGGGGGTGTCACCCCGCTCGAGGAATCGCAGATCGCGTTTGGTAATGATGCCGACCAGCTTCTTGCCATCCGTGGTGATCGGAACACCAGAGATGTTCGACTGAGACATCACCTCGCGGGCTCGGGCCACGGTTGCCGTAGGGGGCAGGGTGACCGGATCGGCGATGATGCCGTTGGCGGTCCGCTTCACCTTGTCGACTTCGTCGGCCTGCCGCTCGATGGAGAGATTTTTGTGGATCACCCCCAAGCCCCCCTCCTGGGCCAGCGCGATCGCCATCGCACTTTCCGTCACGGTGTCCATCGGGGAACTGATCAGTGGCAGGTTGAGACCGATCGACCGGGTCAGCCTGGTGTTGACCTGCACCTCAGCCGGCACAACCGTCGAAAGCCGCGGAATCAGCAGCACATCATCAAAGGTGATTCCGGCCTGTACGATTTTTCCATCCATACGCTGTTCTGCCTCCACGCACTCTGCACTCAACGGTTTTCCGGCCGGATGGCTTTCCGCCTGCCTGGTTTCCCTCGGGCCCCGTAGGGGGTGAGGCATTTCGGGCCATCACGGCAGTGGCCCCAACTCAAACGGAAGCGGGGCGACACCGGATTATGCGGCCAAGACCGCAGAACCGGCAACGGTGGACCACGGAACCCCGGGCCGAAGGGGTCCTGGCGCCCTCTGATCCGTCACCGGCAGAAACCGTGACCTAGGTTTGATTGCTTGGCGGTGGAACTGCCGGCGCTCCTCTCTCCAGCCCCGGTCGCCCCTGACGGCCAAGAGGGCGGCTCGACCTGCTCCTTCCGTCTCATCTCACTCGAAGCCATGTCACAGCCAACTGACCTCTACACTGCCATCTCCACCCCCTCGAATGACCTGGGGGTGGCGACCCCTGACCGAACCACGTTTGAGGCTCATCTCGCCCGCCGCCGCTATGGCCGGTTCACGCTGACTGAAGCAGTTCGGCCGGCATGGCAACTCGGCATCATTCCCGAGGCGGGCTACCGCCTCGATGTCTACGCTGATCCGACCAATGGCAGCCGCCTGCCAGCCCTTGTGGCCGCGGTTTCCAGTGAACGGCTATTCGAAACCTTCCTGCGGCTCCTAGAACCCCTCGGAGACACCTGCGACGTCATTATCGAGTCATCCCACGACCGGAAAAACGCTCCCGATGAATGGACTCGCGAAGGCATCGAGCGGATCCTGCTGGAAAGCCTGCTCTGGGACTTTGATGACCTGCTCCTCAACGACGGCTGCACCGGCATTGCGGTCATGCACCCGACCTGCCCGCTGGAGGTGCAGCTCGATGAACATAAGTTGCTGGTGATGTACGCTCTCGATCTCTCCCCGTTTGAGCAGATCCTATTCAAGCAGGGGATCCGGCGAAACGACGGCCTCCGCGTGATTTCCCAGGGTGATCACATGCATACGTCGAGTGGTCGCTACGGCCGCCGCTTCGGCGATCTGACCGCTCGCCTCCACGCAGACTGACCCCATCCTCATCAGCCCGGCTCGCCCAAACCGCCAGCAAATTTGACCTTGAGGCAGCAGGGGGCTTTAGACGACCCTCCTAAGGCGTCCCGGGGGGTTTTCCCGGGAGACTCGTCAAGAGGTCGTCTGCATGGGCCCGCTTGGACACCACCGTCGCTGCATCAGCCTTGCTGGCATCCTCCTGCTCGGACTCGCAGGCGGCAGCCTCGATCTTGCTTCCGCCCAGCAGCCACTCCCCCCACCGGTGCCATTCGATCCGGCCGCTCCGTTGCCTGCCGGTACAGTGATCGGGCCAGCCGGTCCGGTCCTTCCGGGCTTGCCTGCCGGGCCAGCAAACTCCGTTCTAATCCCGCCGCTCGACGCCGAGGTGGTCTGGTGTCAGTTGATCAATGTCACCGACGACTACTTCAAGGTTGCAAAGGAACAGCGTGTGATCTTTGCCCAGGGGATTCCCACTGAAGGGCGGATCACGACCTTCCCTCAGACCGGCGCGACCCTGCTGGAGCCCTGGCGAGGCGATTCGGTCGGCTTCCAGGAGCGGCTGGAGAGTACGCTGCAGTCAATCCGCCGCCTCGCCACCGTTCGGCTGATTCCTGATCCGGCCGGCTGGCGGGTTGAGGTGGTCGTGCAAAAGGAGTTGGAAAACCTCAAGCGTCCGATGCATGCGACAGCCGGAGGTGCCACCTTCCGAAACGACGACTCGCTCTATCGCTATGGCACTCCGCTTCCGGTGCTCGGCCAACGGGTGGGCGATCAGCCGCGACCCGTTGCAACGCCAACCCGCACCGCCGGCTGGATTCCACTGGGCCGCGACCCACTGCTGGAACGCCGCATGCTCGACAAGATCCTGGCAAGGCTTGGCGTGGCTGCTGTGCCGCAGGGTGTGCCGTACTACCAACCTCCTGGCTAGCATCACGCAGCTTGATCGGCGGAGTTGATGGCAGCCCTGCAGGCACGTACAGACCGCTACTCGTCGGTCACACAGCCCGCCGACGCCGGGGCTACACAGCGAATGTATTTCGCCAGAATGCCCCGCTGCCGTTTTGGGGCGGGCTGCGTCCAGGCCGCCCGCCGGGTGGCCATCTCCTCTTCAGAGACAGCCATGTCGATCGATGCCTGCTCGGAATCGATCGTCACGACATCACCATCTTGAATCAGAGCGATCGGCCCACCATCAAACGCCTCCGGTACGACATGCCCGACAATGAAACCGTGCGACCCCCCGGAGAATCGTCCGTCCGTGATCAGGGCCACATCAGCCCCGAAACCCGCTCCCATAAGGGCTGACGTGGGCGTCAGCATCTCAGGCATGCCCGGGCCGCCCTTGGGCCCCTCATAGCGGATAATGACCACATCACCGCGATGAATACCGCCCCGTTCAAGCGCTGCCAGCATGTCCTCTTCACTGTCAAAGACGCGGGCTGGTCCCGAAAAGCGGGAGCCTTCCTTTCCGGTAATCTTTGCCACCGCTGTCCCCGGAGCGAGATTGCCGGTCAGGATGGTGATGTGCCCAGTCGGCTTCAGCGGTTGTTCGACCGGCTGAATGATCTTCTGCCCCTCAGCCAGCCCCTTACTGGTGGCTAGGTTCTCGGCAAGCGTTTTGCCGGTCACCGTCAGGCAGTCGCCGTCAAGCAACCCCTTGTCAAGGAGATACTTCATCAGGCCACTGGTGCCACCAATGGAGTGGAGATCCTCCTGCACGAACTTCCCACTCGGCTTCAGGTCAGCCAGGTAGGGAATCCGCCGCGACACTGCCTGGAAATCAGCCGGTTCCAACGGCACCTCAACGCTCCGGGCCATCGCAATCAGGTGGAGAACGGCGTTGGTCGACCCCCCGAGGGCCATGATCACCACCATGCCATTTTCAAAGGCTCTCCGCGTCATGATGTCCCGCGGCTTGATGTCCTGCTCAAGCAGATGCTTCAGCACCTCACCAGCACGACGGCACTCTGCTAGTTTTTCCGGATGTTCTGCCGGAATGGAGGCGCTATCAGGGAGGGCCATGCCCATTGCCTCGATCGCGGTCGCCATGGTGTTGGCGGTATACATACCCCCGCAGGCGCCCGCTCCTGGACAGGCATGGCGGACAATGTCGGTGCGGCGACTGTCGTCAATACGCCCAGCGACATACTCACCGTAACACTGAAACGCCGACACAATGTCGAGCGTCGTCCCATCGGCCAGATGCCCCGGCCGGATCGTCCCGCCGTAGACCATCAGGGCAGGGCGATTAAGTCGCCCCATTGCCATCAGGCAACCGGGCATGTTCTTGTCACAACCGGGAATGGCGACGAGGCCGTCGTACCACTGCGCCTGCATCACGGTTTCAATTGAATCGGCAATGATGTCGCGGGAGGGTAACGAGAAACTCATGCCGTCGGTTCCCATCGAATTGCCATCACTGACACCGATGGTGTTGAACCGCATCCCAACCAGCCCACTGGCCACCACGCCCTCACGAACGGCAGCAGCCAGTTTGTCGAGGTGCATGTTGCAGGTATTCCCCTCGTACCACATGCTGGCGATTCCAACCTGCGGCTTGTTGAGGTCGTCCGGAGTCAGACCGGTCCCAAGCAGCATTGCCTGCGAGGCCCCCTGCGAGCGGGGCTGGGTGATTCGCGAACTGTAACGGTTGAGAGCGGTCATCAAGCGACTCCGAAATGGGATACCGGCCAACCCGCCATGCCGTACGGGTCGACTTGCAGAATAGTGCCTCATTCCCGGCGAGAAAAGTGACGGCTGCGGCTCCCGCATGGGATCGCTCCGCGGCTGGCCGCCTGGCCTCGGCAAGCCGCTCCTCAGCCCCGCCTGGTAAGCCGGACCACCTCGGACTCCTCAATCTGGCCTTCCAGCAGCACCTCGTCGCCGCGGACAAGCACTGGCACCCGGAGTCCATAGGCCCGTTGCAGCCGGCCGTCGCCGTCGACATCGACCAACCGGCAGCCAGGCAGGTAGACCGCGACGAGGTCCTCGGCATGCTCGCATAAATGGCAGCCGGTGCGGATGTAGAGGGTCCAGAGGGGGGACATGGCCGATCTGCCAGTGGAGGAACGAAGGCGACTCTTGCATGGTATGCTACGCGGCAACGGCTCATCCCCAATTCGCCCGCCGCATTCCCGCCATTTCCCACTGCCAGACCCCTCATGAGTCACGAGGTCAACAGTATCGAAACCTTCCTCGCCGTGCTGCGAAAAAGCGGCCTGGTGGAGGCGGCTCAACTGGAGAAAGTGGCCGCCCCGTGGAAGGACGCCAGTGGCCCGCTGCCCGACGCCCTCCCTCAGGCGTTCGTCAAGGCTGAACTGATTACCGAATGGCAGTTGCGGCAGCTCCTCAAGGGCAAACGCCGGGGTTATTTCCTCGGCCGCTACAAACTACTTCGGGAACTGGGCAAGGGGGGTATGAGCAGCGTCTATCTTGCCGAGCACACCGGGATGCACCTGCCTGTTGCCATCAAGGTGTTGCCCCTGAAGCGAGTTGACAAGAAGTCGTACAAGGAACGCTTCGAACGGGAGGCGCAGGCCTCTTTTCGACTCAACCACCCCAACATTGCCCGGGCGACCAATTTCGATCATCTGGACGACCTCTGGTACATCGTCCTTGACTACATCGACGGCACCGACCTGTACAAGACGGTCAAAGAGCAGGGGCCACTGCCGGTCAAGGACGCACTCAACTACATCCGGCAGGCGGCTTTGGGGCTGCAGTACGCCCACGACGAAGGACTTGTGCATCGTGATATCAAGCCCGCCAACCTCATGCTCGATTCGCGGGGCACGATCAAAATCCTCGACCTTGGTCTCGCCCTCGCCACCACCGATGACGATGAGGAAGGTGGGCTCACCAAAGAGCACAACGAGAAGGTCCTCGGCACAGCTGACTACCTCTCTCCAGAGCAGTCGAAGAACAGCCACGCCGCCGACCCCCGGTCTGATATCTACTCGCTCGGCTGCACGCTCTACTTCCTGCTGGTCGGTCGCGCTCCATTCGCCAAGGGAAGCGTTGTCGAGCGGATCAAGGCTCACTGGAACGAGCCTCCACCCAACCCGCTCGATGAATTGGATGTGGTCCCTCCCGATCTCGATTCGGCGGTGGTCGACCTCTACTTCCGCATGCTCGAAAAGCATCCTGACGCGAGGCCGCAGTCAGCAGGGGAGGTTGCCGAGACCATTCAGGCTTGGCTGGACCAGCATGCCAGCGACGCCCCCCGGCCAGCAGGGAGCCTTCGCCGCCGGCCAGCAGGAAGTTCTGACGGTAGCTCGTCCCTGCTCCAGTCAGCCTCCGGAAGTCTGCCGAGCCTCCGCCGCCAACCCCAAGAGGCAAGCGGCAGCAATGTGCTTCGTTCCGGCCTCGACACTGACACCGCTCCCCTGCGTCGCCAGCCGGACACCGCAGCGAAGCCCGCCCAAACCCGACCGGACGAGCGTGAGGAGGAAGAGGATGACGATGACGACTTCCTCGGCAGTATGACTCCGGCGGCGGGAAGGTCGGCCGCCAGCCAGCGTTCCGCCGCCTCACATGCTGAAGAGGATGAAGACGACGAGGATGACGACTTTCTCTACAGGGCGGGATCGCCAGCGGGCAGTGCCGACGGCGACGATGACGAAGACGATGACTTTTTGAG
>JBDQOY010000216.1:0-2833 GCA_040260935.1 Pirellulales bacterium | reverse complement strand
CCCATGTCGAGCACGCTGGTCGCTGGCGTCGGCTCCGGCCTCATGGCCGGGAGTGGCAGCAGCAGTTTGCCGCTCTCCTGCGACCGGTCATTGAAAACAGGCTTTTACCGGAAGATGTCGTTGAAGCGTTGAACCGGGCCGCTGCGAGGCCTCGGGCGGCGACCTGTAGCGACCGGCAGCTGTTGCTGGTGCTGTCACGGTATGACGCGGGCGGGGAACATCTGTGCCGAGTAGAGGACCTTCGCCCGGGAATGCTCTTTGAAACCGAGAGTGGTCGCCGGTTCGTTCTGGGGGCGCGGCTCCGCAGTCGCTATCGCTGTCTGGAAGCAACGACTGGGGCCGAATATCGCGTTCACGGCCTCGCTCGGGTGGCCTGGGTCGACCTCGACTGACTGGTTGTGCGGATCTGCTGCGACGACGAACGAGTTGGCCGCACTGTGGAGCGAGAGTTTCGCCGCCGCACGGTGTTGCCGTAGAAGTGCAGGGGGCGATAGGGACGCTGCTCAATCGGGGTGCTTTGAATACGGGCGCGATCTTCACCAAAAGTGATGACGCCAGGATTATTCGCAGCCAAAACGGTGGTGCCCACGGTCGAAGCCGCAAGCAAGGCGAGGCAGGAAAGCGTGCGCATGGGAATCGAGGGGGGTGCGAGGAAGGCCGGCACATCCCAACTATTCACCACGTTGGCCGATGGGCAAATGCTCGGTGGCCGATCCCGCTGTGGTGCGAAGGTAGTGCAGCCGTCACAACCGGCCCAGCAGATGCCGGGCAAAGGTTTCAGGGGCTGCGTGGAGCTTCAGCCGGTCGTTCGCATGCCAGCAGCAATGCCCTGCACACACAGCCGCAGCAGGTCGCTGACGTCAGGGGCGGGCTGACCACCGTCCGCCGGTGAGGCTGCGGCACGGCGCCGCATGAATTCGATCTGAATCAGATTGAGCGGGTCGATCGATGGGTTGCGGGCTTCGATCGACCGCTGGAACCAGGGCGTGTGTGACAGCAGTTCACCACCACCGACAATGTCGAGTATCGCCTGCCGGGCCTTATCTTGTTCGGCGGCAATCCGCTGCCAGATTCGCCGCCGGACATCGTCATCCTGGCAGAGCTCGGAGTAACGCTGCGCGATCACCATGTCGGCCTTGGCCAAGGCCAGGGTGGCGTTGTCGATCGTCGCCTGGAAGAACGGCCAGGTCCGATACATGTCGCAGACCGTCCGCCAGTGCTGCCGGTCGTCATACTTGATTTCAGTCAGGGCCGTCCCGAGGCCGTACCAGGCGGGGATCATGCAGCGGCTTTGTGTCCAGGCGAAGACCCAGGGAATCGCCCGCAGGTCTTCGAGGTTCCGTTCGCCCCGGCGGCGGGATGGGCGGGAGGCAATCAGCAGATTTTCGATGTCTTCGATCGGTGTGGTCTGGGAAAAGTAGGTGACGAAGCCGGGCTGATCGACCAGGTCGCGGTAGACCTCGCGGCTGCGTTCCGACATCCGTTCTGCGAGGGTGGTCCACTCTTGGGCAGGGTCGACTCGGCGAACGCTGGAGGCAACGAGGGTTGCCCACGAAACCTGCTCAAGGTGCCGGCTGGCAATTTCAGCATCGTCGTACCGCTCAGCCAGCACCTCGCCCTGTTCGGTCAGCCGCAAGGAGCCATCCAGACTCTTGGCGGGTAGCGAGAGGATGCCGCGGGCCGCCGGTCCACCGCCGCGACCGAGGGAGCCACCACGACCGTGGAAGAAGGTGAGTCCGACTCCCCGCTGTTCCGCAGCATCGTGGAGTTTGCGTTGAGCATCCTGCAACCCCCAGCAGGCGGCCAGATAGCCGCCGTCCTTGGTGCTGTCGGAGTATCCAACCATCACAATCTGCCGGTTGCCGCTTTGGGCCAGGTGTTCGGCATAGGCGGGCTCATCGAGAATGGCTCCAAGCGTTTCCTCAGCCCTGGCCAGGTCACCGATCTTTTCGAAGAGCGGGACGATGGCGATGGTCTGGGCTGAGACCGGCTTGCCGTGCGCCTGGGCCTGGCTGACAGCCCATCGCCAGAGCCAGAGGACCGCCAGCACATCGGCCGGAGTCCTGGTGAGGCTGATGATTGCGCCGCCCAGGCAGGCGTGCCCAAACCGGATCGAGGCCTGCTGAAGCGTGGCAAAGAGCCGCAGGGTGTCGACGGTGAGCGGTTCGAGTCCTCCTTCCGGGATTTCGGCGACGGTGCCCATCGTCTCGATCAGCAGCCGACTCCGGTCAGCGTCAGGGAGGGCTGCATAGGCAGCCTTTTCCGGCAGGTGACCGAGGGCAGCAAAAATGTCCCCGATGATCTCTTCATACCGACGGGCATCCTGACGGATGTCGAGTCGGGTCATGTGGAGGCCGAAGGTTCGGACCAGATCGAGCCATCGCCGTGCCGGGGCATCGAGTGACAGGCCATGGTCACGTTCCAGACAGTCGACGATCAGGGCAACGTCGGCCTCAAAGTCAGCAGGGTTGGTGTAGGCGTGCAGAGCCGGAGGGGCATTCAGCGAGTCGGCCTGTGAGGCTTCCAGACGGACGCGGATCATCCGCAGCCACTGGCGGTAGGCCTCGTTGGGAGGAATGCCGCTGTCTGCTGGCGCCAGGTCAGGCCACTGCTGATGCAGGTCAGCCAAACGCGTGAGCAGTTCGTGAGCGCCGGCGGCTGAGGCTAGGGAGATCGTCAGCATGTCGTGAAGCCGCTGACACCACTGGAGGTGCGTGGTGATGGCCGCCTGCCGCAGCCGCACGAGTGTCTGAGCGGTGATCTCAGTGGTGACAAAAGGATTGCCGTCGCGGTCACCACCCATCCATGAACCAAAGGTGAGAAAAGGGGGGAT
>JBDQOY010000215.1:0-2746 GCA_040260935.1 Pirellulales bacterium | reverse complement strand
TCTTTTCCTTGCCGATGGCAGCCGTTCGGATCGGTGGGCAGACGGCGCCGCATGCGTCCACCAGCTATGCCGAACTGGTGGCCTTTGCCCGTGACCTTGGCTGGGGAAGCCGCGGGCGGCTGAAGCCGAGTCGCCTTGGCTGGCTGCTTCTTGCAGTGGTTGTTGTGCTCGGCGTGGTGCAGACAGCGATCTCCCAGTTTTCGAACGTCGCGATTGAGACCTTTCACCTTGACCCGCAGGCCTTGGTCAAATTGGTGCTGTTGGTGCAGTTGGTCGCCCTGCCTGGTGCTGTCGGGATGGGCTGGCTCAGCGGCCGTGTCAGTCGGGAATGGGCTGCCGGGCTCTGCCTGGCAGGCTGGGCAGTGGTGCTCGCACTCGCAGGTCTGATCACGACGGTGCCGCAGCTCTACGCCCTGGCGGTGTTGCTCGCTTTGGTTTTGGGGGGAATCCAGAGCATCCTGCGATCCTTGTTGGCGGTCGAGGCCCCCGCGGGTCACCATGCGGCGACCTTTGGACTGATGCAGGTTGGAACCAAGCTCACTGGGTTTGCCGCCAGTCTGGGGTTTGGCTGGGCCTACGCCAGTTCCGGTTCACCCCGCGCCGGCCTGGGGTTACTGCTGGTGCAGTTGCTTGTCGGCTGGTGGCTGCTGCGGCGAGTCCGCGGCCGGGCCGACACAACCCGCGACTAACGTTATCGTCAGAGATACGGGGCAAACAGGCGGGCGACCCCGTCTCGGATGCGAATCGGCAGCGAGCGACCATCAACCTCCCGCAAGCTCCGGCGTTTGGAGCGGCTGATGATGTCGCCGATGTGGCCATCCAGCCGGGTCGCCAGGGTGCGGTCGTAGCTTTCTGTGTTGAATTCAAAGTTCAACCGCATACTTCGCTCGTCCCAGTTGCCGCTGCCGAAGAGGCTCCAGGCGGAATCGACCACCATCAGTTTGGTGTGATCGAAGGGGGGTGGTGACATCCAGACGTTGCAGCCTCGAGTCAGCACCTGCCAGAGCAATGCCTCCGTCGCCCAGCCCACCATGGCCAGGTTGTTCTGGGCAGGCAGCACGATATCGACCGTGACGCCCCGCAGGGCGGCGACCCCGAGGGCCTGGCAGATGGCATCATCGGGAAGGAAGTACGGCGTCATGATTCGCACCGTCCGCCGGGCAGAGGCAAGCGCGGCAATCAGGATCAACTTAATTCGGCCAACTTCATCGTCATCAGGCCCATAACGAACGCCACGGGCGAGACACCCACCAGTGGGCGAGAGGTCGGGCCTCCACGGATGATCAGGGCTGCCGACGGTCGGGGTGGTGGGGGACTCCCCGGTGGCGAAACCCCAGTCTTCGAGAAAGACCTTCAACAACTGGGTGACCACGGGGCCGGTCAGGGCAAAGTGCATGTCTTTGACTGGGTGCGGAGGGTGCTTGGAAAGCCAGCAGCCGTGCCGGATGTTGAGGCCACCGGTAAACCCAAGTCGTCCGTCAACAAGAAGCAGCTTGCGATGATTCCGCAGGTTGGCGTAAGGCAGGTAGAGCGGCACAGTGGTCGGCATGAACCGCTCGACTGGCACACCCCGTCGCCGAAGCAGGCTGACACTGGTGGGGAAGCTGTATCGCGAGCCGATGCCATCGATCAGGACGCGGACTGCGACACCCCGTTTGACAGCTCGGACAAGGGCATCAATGAAGATCCGCCCAGTCGCGTCGTTATCGAAGATGTACGAAGCGAGCCCGATGCTGCGTTCGGCGGACTCAATGGCAGCAAGCATCCGCGGATAGGCCTCGTCGCCCCCCGCTAGGGGTTCGATGCTGTTGCCATCCAGCAGCGGCTGCTTGGTAACCTCGCCAACCAGCGTCGCCAGGCTCCGGAGAGGGGCATCACTCGGGCCAATCACCTCAGTGAGGCGGGCGTCGCTGGCAACGACGGCCTCCAACTGAAGGGTGATCCCGCGGAGACCCGCCCGCAGTTTGGTAGCGCGGCGACGGATTCGGTTGACGCCAAATACCGCGTACGCCGCCGCCCCGAACCCGGGCGATAACCAGATCAGCCCAACCCAGCCGATCGTGCTGCGGGTATCCCGCTTGGTTAGCAGCGCATGAAGCGAGCAGCCGACATTGATAGCGAGGATAGTGGTGGCCAGGAGATGCGGCCAGAGCACCACCAACCACTGCCACACGGTGTCAAAAAAGTCCGGCATCGATTCCTGGTCTCCGCAGATCTCCAGAGCATGAACAGTATACTTCGGAGAAGAAACCTAATCGCCCGCGATTCTCCCCAGGAGGCTCACTCTTCATGGCCCTCACGCTCACCGACTCGTCCCTCCTGGTATCCCAGGCGTTCATCGGAGGGGCCTGGTGCGAGGCTGCCTCTGGCCGCCGGCTTGATGTGATTGACCCCGCCACGGGGCGTTCCATCGGGAGTGTGCCGGAAATGGAGGGGGCTGACGCGGCGCGGGCGATCCGTGCCGCCGCCGAGGCGTTTGGGCCATGGCGGGCGATTCCCGCAGCCAGCCGCGGCCAGCATCTGCGGAGGTGGTTTGAGGAGGTGACAGCAGCAACGGACGATCTGGCAGCCCTCATCACCGCCGAGTGCGGCAAGCCTCTGGCGGAGGCCCGTGGTGAAGTCGCCTATGCGGCTTCCTTTCTGGAGTGGTACGGGGGCGAGGCCCAGCGGGCCTATGGCGATGTCATTCCCCCCGTGCACCCGGACAAGCGGATGCTCGTGATCCGGCAGCCGATTGGTGTAGCGG
>JBDQOY010000214.1:0-3429 GCA_040260935.1 Pirellulales bacterium | reverse complement strand
GACTGCCGCCGGCTCATTCTTCTTCCTCGTCCTCTTCGACCTCTTCATATTCGTACTCGTACTCATACTCATCGTCGTCTTCTTCGGAGCCGTTTTCAGCCTCGTCATCCTCGTCGACGTCCTCGTATTCGTACTCTTCATCCTCGTCTTCAGCCCCTTCGTCTGACTCGTATTCCTCGTCCTCTTCGAGTTCACTGTCGTCGGCGTCAGCCTCGTCCTCTTCGTAGACCTCGTCGGTCTCTGCAGATGCAGCGGCCGCTTGGTCGTCATGAGGATTGATCTTCAGTCGGCGAGGGGGTGGGTCGGGTGGCAGTGGGTCTTCCCCTTGGGCGGCTGCCCACTCTTCCATGGTCATCAGCACCTCACGTGCTTGGCTCCCTGCGTATTCACCGACAATGCCATCTTCGGCCATGAAGTCAATCAAACGCGCCCCGCGGCCATAACCAACGCCGAGGGCTCGCTGGAGCAGGGAGACGCTGCCCCGCCCCTCTCGAATAACCACCTCGACAGCAGCTTCGTAGAGCTCGTCGCGATCTTTTCCAGACGGTGATTTGGCGGGGGCGTCTGCCGAGGGGGCAGGCTGCAGATTCACCAGTTCGGCAGCGTACTGTGGCTCTGCAGTGCCTACGGTGGCCATGACACGGCCAATCTCGTCGTCGCTGACGAAGGTGCCCTGGCCGCGGAGGGTGAGGCTCGTTCCTGGCGAGAGGAAGAGCATGTCGCCGTTGCCCAGCAGTTTCTCCGCACCGCACTCATCAAGCACAACGCGGCTGTCGGTGCGGCTTGCCACCTGGAAGGCGATTCGCGCCGGCAGGTTGCTCTTAATCAAGCCGGTGATGACGTCGACGGTTGGCTTCTGGGTTGCCAGAATGAGATGAATGCCAACGGCCCGGCTCTTCTGGGCCAGCCGGATAATATATTGCTCGATTTCTTTGCCTGCCGTCATCATCATGTCGGCAATTTCATCGGCAATCATCACGATGAACGGCATCGTTGTCGGGATGGCATCGGCTTCTTCCTGGCTCTCTGGCTTGATTCGCTTGAGCAACTCATCGCGGCCCAGGGCGTTGTACTGCGACAGGTGTCGTACGCCTGCCCGTGCCAGCAGGGCATAGCGTTGCTCCATCTTGTCGACTGCCCAGGCCAGAATGGCCTCGGCCTTTTTCATGTCGGTGACAACCGGGTGCATCAGATGCGGTAGCGACTTGTAGGGCGTTAGTTCGACCATTTTCGGGTCGATCATGAGCATTCGTACTTCGTCGGGCCGCCGAGTCATCAGCATCGACACGATGATGGAATTCAGGCAGACACTCTTGCCGGTGCCGGTGCGTCCAGCGATCAACAGATGGGGCATCGCAGCCAAATCGACCGCCATGGGATTGCCGGCGACGTCCTTCCCGAGATAGATCGGGATTTTCATGCTGCGGGACTTCGCCTGGGTTTCTTCCATGACCTCCCGAAGCCGGACCATCTGGCGGTCGGTGTTGGGAACCTCGACCCCAACGGAATTCTTGCCAGGGATCGGTGCGACGATGCGGACGCTCGGCACCCGCAGGGCGATGGCAAGGTCGTCGGCAAGGTTGGTGATTTTGGCCAGTCGCAGCCCGGCTTCAAGTTCGATCTCATACTGCGAGATGACTGGGCCGGTCTCAATTTCTACGACACGAACGCGGAAACCAAAGTTTGCAAAGGTTGCCTCAAGAATTCGGGCCCGGTCACTGACCTCGGCCTCTTGCTCGTCTAAGGCGAGGTGCTCCGGCGGCAGGAGCAGATCGAGCGGGGGCAGATCGTAAGAACCAGTTGGATCGGGTGTGATATCAAGTTCAAGTTGCTTGGTCCGGCGGTTTTGGCTGTTGCGAATAGGGACCAATTGAGGCTTCGGCGGCTCGACGGCCGCTTCTTCGGCTTCAGACTCATCTTCCTCATCAGCATCGACCTCTTCCCACTCCTCTTCGACCTCCTCCACGATGGGGCGACGGCGGCGGACCTTGATTGTTGGGCCCTCATCCTCTTCGTCTGCGTCGGTCTCTTCCTCATCGACCTCGTCGGCGGTGGCGGTGCGAGTGGCGGATGCCCGGCGGCGTCGTTCCCACCACGGCAGATCAGCCCTATCGGCGGCATCCGAGGGGTCGAGTTCAAGCGGACCGCTGCCGCTCCGTTGCCAGAGTCTGGAGACGAGCCGGAGTGATCGATCTCCCAAGGCTGTGATCAATGCAACCAAGAGGCCGATTCCACGACTGACGAGGCGGTCCGCGGCGATGTAGAGCCCGACGCCAGTCACGGCGAGGCCAACGATGGCAGCGCCGGTGCTGGCCAGATAGCGGCTGGCGAGATCACCGGCGAGAACGCCGGCAATCCCTCCGGGCCCCCAGAGCGGGCGAGGAATTGCATATGGAAGAAAGAGGGTGAGCAAACCTGCCAAACCGACGATGGCCAGGCAGCCGCCGACTGTCCGCCAAGGAAGATCGGGGTATTGGCGACCGCGGAACAGGCTGTAGTTCAGGCAGGCAAGCAGGGAAAGGCCAAGCCATCCCGCCAGTCCCACGCTCTGGTAGATCGCTGTGGCCACCACGGCGCCGAACGGCCCACAGGCGTTCATTGGCTCAACCCGCGGAGGAAAACCGCGACCCGCCGGTGGGTCTGCCGGATCAAAACTCAGCAGGGCAACCGCGATGAAGGCAATGATCGGCAGCAGGGCAATTGGAATCAGCAGCCGGGCTTGCCTCAGCGGCAAACGCTGGGGGACATCAGGATCGATGATGAAGTCACCGGTGGCGAGTCGACGGCGGCTGCCGCCAGCGAATCGCGATTCAACTGTAGCCATAGCATGTCCCAGAAATAGAGTGCGTAAACTCATTGGAACTCTACCTGCCATTGCCAAACCAGACGCCTGCCAGGGCGGCTCTGCGACAGACAACGGGTGGCGAATGCAGCGGTTGTGCCGGCTGAGCTGGCCTTGCTGGGTAATATGGCCGCCTGCCTGCGGCGGTCATTGAACAGGCGTGCTAGCATACGGGCGTGATTACCCCCTCGCTGGGCATGCTGGCCGGGCTCGCCGCGGCCTTTTTCAGCTCGGTTTCCTACCTTGTGTCTCGGCATTACGGCACCCGCCAGCAGGGCGTGGACAGCCGGTTATTGTAGCGTGCGCACCTCGTGATGGGAGCCATTTGCGGGCCGATCGCGGTTGGTCTGCTTCCTGCTGGCAGTTTTGCACAACTTGTTCAAGACCCTGCTGTGTCGATTCCCTGCCTGGTTTCAACCGGTGCGTATTTTTTGGGCACGTCGATTGTCTTTCGAGTGCTCACTCGTGCAGACGCGTCCCGTCTTTCTCCCGTGCTCGGGCTCAAGGTGATTGCGTTGGCGGTCATCGTGTCAATCCTTCCCGGTCAGCCGCTCGATGGGCGACAGTGGCTGGCGGTAGTATTATGT
>JBDQOY010000213.1:0-5589 GCA_040260935.1 Pirellulales bacterium | reverse complement strand
GAACCAGACATTGCCGCACGCTGCAAAAAAGTCATCAGTCTGCGGGACGGTCTGATTGATTCGGTCGATGCAGCCCCTGCGTGACGTGGTTTGCTTGTCGAACGAACCCTCGTTGTCGTCATCAACTAGGCCCGGTAGGACTCGAACCTACGACCAAGGGATTATGAGTCCCCTGCTCTAACCACTGAGCTACGGGCCCGAACTCCTCGTAGTGTACCCGATCCGCCAACGGCATTGGGGCTGGGCGCCCGCGGGAACGGCCTAGGAAATCGGCTGCGGAGGACCGAGACGACTGCCTGCCTGCAGGAACGACCGATTGTGGGCAGCGAAGATTTTGTCAGTCCGCCATACTGGGGCTTCGGCAGGCCGTTTTGCAGCCAAGGTCCAAGCGGACGGTCGGGCAGGCTGATGAACTGGGTTCAGGAAAAAATCACGCTGGCCAAGAGCAGCGGAGTGGCAATGGAATCACGTAAGGCAACGACCGGGGGCACACCTTCACGCAGTCAGTGGCGGCAAAGCGAAGACATCTGGGCCATGATTATGGCAGCGATGTTGCTGGGGCTTGCGTGGCTGGCGCTGCAGCCAGCGTGTGGGGTTGTGCCGGCTGCAGCCAGCGGTGAAGCCCCGTATGAAAATCTGCTCACACCGTGGGTGGCCAAACCCGGGAGTTGGACCAGCAACCCCTTGGCGGCCTTCTCAGGAACCACCAGCGAGGGCGGACCAGCAAAAGGGCTGGCCGTGGCGACGACTGCCGGCGGCTGCGTGGCAGTTTTTGTGTTGGCACTTGCCGGCATGGGCGTGCCGGTTCGCACGAGCCTGCCGGGGGTGGTTGTCGTCAGCCTGCTGGCAGTGCTCGCCTGGCTTGTCAGCACGCAGGTGACCATCAAAAGCCTGCAGCTTTCGTATGTGCTGTGGGCCTTTGTCGGTGGCCTGTTCATCAGCAACGTCATCGGTATTCCCGCTTGGTTGAAGCCGGGCCTGCGGGGTGAGCTGTACATCAAGACTGGTCTGGTCCTCATGGGGTCAGGGCTGCTCTTCGGAACCCTGATGAAACTCGGGCCGCCTGGCATCTTGGTTTCGTGGATTACCACGCCAATCGTGCTGATCACCACGTATCAGTTCGGGCAGCGGGTGCTCGGGATCAAGTCAAAGACGCTCAACCTGGTGCTTTCAGCCGACATGAGTGTCTGTGGAGTCTCGGCGGCCGTCGCCACTGCCGCCGCCTGCAAGGCAAAGAAAGAAGAACTGTCGATCGCCGTTGGGATCTCGCTCGCTTTCACCGTGGTGATGATGTTTGCCCTGCCGGCTGCCTGTAATGCCCTTGGGCTTGATCAGGTGCTGGCCGGTGCCTGGATTGGCGGCACCGTCGATTCCACTGGCGCGGTGGTCGCAGCCGGTGAGCTTGTCGGGCCGGTCGCCCGGGATGTGGCCGCCTCGGTCAAACTCATTCAAAACGTCATGATCGGCTTTATCTCGCTGGGTGTGGCCGCATGGTGGGCCCGCTCCGCGGGTGAAGGAGACGCTGTGCCACGCACAACGGGTGGCTTGCTTGCTGAGATCTGGCGGCGGCTGCCGAAGTTTATCCTTGGATTTGTGGGCGCTTCGGCACTGTTCACGCTGCTTTCTTCCATCGGCTCAGAGAGTCACCAGCAGGGCGTCACTGCCATGCTGTCGGGACCGATCAAGATGATGCGGTCGTGGTGCTTCTGCCTGGCATTTGTCAGCATCGGCCTTGAGACTGACATCCGGAAACTGGCTGCTGTGATGGGGTCCGCCAAGCCGGTCGTGCTCTACTTGTGCGGCCAAGCGTTCAACCTGCTCCTGACTTTCATCATGGCCTATCTGGCTTTCCGGGTGATTTTTCCGGAGGTAGCATCCCGCTTGGCTGGCGGCTGAGAAACAACGGTCCCAAGAAGTCAGTCCCGATGAGCCAATAAGTGGAACTGGCTCGAGACTGCAGAGCCTCAAAAGGGGAGTGCATCATGTCGCTTTCAGGAAACTTTGAAACAGCCCGTCGGCTCTTTGCAGTGCCGCCTGGCAACGCCGCTCACCTTGCCAAACGCGACTCTGCCTGGTCGGGCGATGAGGACCGCTCTGAAAAGAAACGTCGTAAACAGGCATCGACCATTTTGGAGGATGGCGTTGACGAGCTGCGTGACTTGCAGGAACTGCTCTGGGCAGCTGATACCTGGAGTGTGCTGGTGATCTTTCAGGCCCTCGATGCCGCGGGCAAGGATGGGGCGATCAAGCATGTGATGAGTGGGATTAACCCGCAGGGAGTGGAAGTTACCAGTTTCAAACACCCGTCTGCCGAAGACCTCGACCACACCTTTCTTTGGCGGTGCATGAAGAAACTGCCCGAACGAGGGCGGATCGGTATTTTCAACCGGTCCTACTATGAAGAAGTGCTGATTGTCCGCGTGCATCCTCACTTACTGGATGCCCAGCGGATTCCGGATGTCACCTCGGGTGAGCAGACATGGCAGGATCGGTTCGATGACATCAACGCCTTTGAGCGGCACCTCACTCGTAATGGGACCAAGGTCATCAAGTTTTTCCTGCATCTGTCGAAGGATGAGCAGAAGCGACGTTTTCTCGATCGTATCAATCAGCCCGACAAACACTGGAAGTTTTCCGCAGCTGATCTCGCCGAGCGACAGCACTGGGATGCCTACATGGCAGCCTACGAGGCGATGCTATCTGCCACCAGTACCGAACATGCGCCGTGGTATGTGATTCCGGCGGACCACAAGTGGGTGAGCCGGGCGGCGGTGGCGACAGTGCTGGCAGGAACAATCAAGCAACTTGGCCTGGCCTGGCCGACGGTTACTGGAGTCCAAGAGCAGCAGATTGAAGAGGCCCGGAAAAGCCTGGAAGCCGAAGGAACTGCTGAGAGACGATAGCGGCCGAGCCTTCGTAGGTTAGGCAGAACGCTTGAGCGGAATCGTACGCTCGCCACCAATCTTGCCGGCCACGGCATGGTCGGGATCGGCCACCTGTGGCAGCAGATATTCAGGCACCAAGTGGTGCAGCAGCACGCGGATTTCATCCCCTGGCCGGTACATCACGGCTTCGAGTTGCTGAATGACCGCGTCGGCGCTGGTGATGCCCAGGGCCTTAATGCGGGCGGCGCGGATCTTGGGGTGGGCTGTCTCGAGCAACTCCTCGTGTTCGGTGAAGAGTTCTTCATAGAGTTTTTCGCCGGGCCGTAGGCCACTGTAGCGAATCTCGATGTCGCGGCCCTCCTGCAGGTTCGAAAGCCGGATCATATCGCGGGCGAGGTCGGCAATTCGTACCGGCACACCCATGTCGAGCACGAACACCTCACCGCCGTCGCCAAGCAGGCCAGCCTGGATGACCAGCCGGGCCGCTTCCGGGATCGTCATGAAGTAGCGTTCGATATCGGGGTGGGTGACGGTGATGGGACCACCCCGCAGAATCTGCTCGTGAAAGACTGGCACGACGCTGCCGGCAGAATTCAGCACGTTTCCAAACCGTACTGTTGAAAATTGTGTGTCAGATTCACGTGCGATCAGCTGCACGAGCATTTCGGCGACCCGCTTGCAGCAGCCCATCACGCTGGTCGGATTCACCGCCTTGTCAGTTGAGATCATCACGAAGGTGTCCGTGCCGCTGGCTCCGGCGGCTCTAGCGAGAGTGGCTGTTGCCAGAGGAATGTTGCGGATGGCCTCGCCTGGGTGTTGCTCCATCAGGGGCACATGTTTGTAGGCAGCGGCATGGAAGACAATGTCAGGGCGGAACTCAGCGAAGACATGCTCCACCCGCTCGGCATCGGTAATGTCAGCCACGCAGGGAATGATCGCTGTGCTGGTCGCAGTTGCAGCCAGTTCCCGTTCGATCCAGAACAGGCCCGTTTCACTGCGATCGAGCACAATCAGGCGTTCAGGGCCGTGGTGCAGGAGTTGGCGGCAGAGTTCGGAGCCAATGCTGCCTGACGCGCCCGTCACCAAGATGGTCTGATTACCCAGCCAGCGGCTGAGGCCTTCAGTGTCAATCTCGACGGTCAGACGGCCGAGCAGGTCGGCAATCTCGATCGGGCGGGGCTGCATCTGCACCTTGCCATCAATCAGCGTGTGAATCGCTGGAATGATCGTGGCGGTGCAGCCGGCGGTAGCGCACTGCTTTTGCAGGTCCGCCACCTCATTGCCGAGAAAGGTCTGCGAGAGCAGCATGACCTCGTCAATACGGTGAGTTTCAATGAGCCGACTAAGTCGCGTCGTGGTGCCGAGCACCCGGATGCCACCGGTGGAGCGTCCAACCAGATCACGGTCCTCTGGTTTGGCCACCATGCCGACCACCATCCGCTCATTCTGGGGAGACGCATCTGATTGGATGGCCCGAACCACCGCCTCGCTCGATGGGCAGGTGCCTACCAGCAGGACACGTTTGGCGGTTCCGAGGGCTCGCCGCCTGAGGAAACTGTCGACCTCACTGGCGGCGCCCCGAAATCCACCGAGTATCGAAATGGCCACGAACCAGTCAATGATCCAGATGCTGCGGGGAATGGCTGCCTGCGAAAGAATTGCCACCGGGGCGGCGACCACTAGGCCCATGGTGACGCCAAAAACAAGCTGCCAGAGGTCGCGGAGGGTGAGCCCCCGAATGCTTGAGCGGGTGCCGGCCACCGCCATCAGCATGAAAAACTGGATCGGCACCACGATGCCGAGGCAGCGGCTGAGGCTGGCGATATTTTCAGGCTCGAGCAGCCCCTCAAACCGCACGATGTACGACAGCATGATGGCGAGCACAAGGCTGCTGAGAGTCACCAGATGCCAGGCGACACGGCGGAGACTGGGTGGCTGCAAGGTGCCAAGTGGTCGGCTGCTCATCGACGTTCTCCGGGTGTCGGCTCATTGCGGTCAAGGCTTGCCGGCATGCTTGCCTGCTCGACACGCAGTTGTTTTAGTCGGCGGACCCGCCCCTGCAGTTTCTGACTGTCTGGTCGCCGCAGTAGGCACCAGTCGAGTTCACGTTTGGCGGTCTCGGCATCGCCGATGGCCAAGGCAAAATCGACATGGGTGAGCCGAGCCCCGTAGTGGTTTGGGTTGGCAGTAATCGCTTCTGCCAGCGTCGCTTCAGCCTGCACCGGGTCGCCGAGTATTCGCTGCAGGTTGGCCGCCTCACAGAGCAGGCTGCAGCGGGCGTTGCCGTCGGTTTCTGCGGCTTCGGCGTAAACCGCTGCCAGCCGCTGCTCTTTAACTGGCTGCATCTGCTCCGCCAGGGTGTGCGGTGACCAGAGTCCATCAATCATTCGCAGGCCGGGCAGGTCAGGCTGCAGCAACTTGCAGGCCGCGGTGGCCGGCATCATTGGCAGCAGCACATTCAGGATGCGGCTTCGCTGCGAGGGGCATTCGGCAAAACACTGCTGCCGCAACTGGCTGGCTCTGGCGGCATCGCCATCCAGTTCAGCCTGCACGGCAGCCTCAAACAGCACCTGGCCGTCGTGGGGACGCACCCGGAGGGCCTGGGCAATGCAGGCCTGCGGGAGGGCTTGGTCTGGCTGGCTCAGAAAGGCAACGGCGGCCAGCACGCACCAGGCGTCTCCGGCGAAGGGGTTGAGTGTCACAG
>JBDQOY010000212.1:0-11470 GCA_040260935.1 Pirellulales bacterium | reverse complement strand
GTGGCGGAGAGAATCCGCACGCAGAGCCGGGAACACTCATGCTCGTGCCGGGGGGCGCGTCGGCGTCCCCGACGCCGTCCCTCCACGGCAGCCCGGAGGCGCCGTCCAGCACTACTGCCGGAGTTCCGCCGGCATCCGCTGAGCGACCTCGGCACGAAAGGCCTCCCGGAAGGTGGCAATCTTACTGTCGTCGATCCGCAGCCCAGCCGCCGCAGCATGGCCGCCGCAGGTGACGAGATGCTGGCGGCAGGCCTGGAGCGCCGCATGGACATCAAAGCCGGGGACACTTCGAACGCTGCCGATGGCAGGTCGCCCCTGCAGTTCGTCGCGGGCGAGCATCACCACCGGCCGATGCCACCGCTCGGCAAGGCGGCCGGCCACGATGCCGATCACGCCGGGATGCCAGCCACGGCCAGCCAGCACGAGCGCTGGGTCGCCCTCAGGGTTGAACTGCTCCTTTGCCTGTTTGACGGCGGCCAGTTGGATGCTGCGTTCTTCGGTTTCACGCTGGGCATTGAGTTCGTGAAGATAGGTGGCCAGCGTCGCCGCCCGGGTTGGGTCGTGCGTGGTGAGCAGTTCAATCCCACAGCCGGCCTGGCCGAGGCGGCCGGCCGCATTCAGTCGCGGAGCGAGTCGGAAGGCAATGTCCTCGCTATCCAGGGCCGACTTTTCATGAAGTTTCGCCAGTTCCAAGAGCCGGGCAATGCCCGGGCCACCTTTGGCTCGCAGGCAGGCCAGCCCATGGCGGACATAAATCCTGTTCTCATCGAGCAGGGGAACAACGTCGGCCACCGTGCCAAGCGCCGCCAAGCCGATGCACCGCAGCAGCATTTCCCGGAGCCGAGGCGTGACCTGCCGTGCGCCACAGGCCCGAGTGGCAATCGCCCAGGCAAGTTTGAAGGCAACCCCCGCGCCGCAGAGTTCGCCGAAGGCATATTCCAGCCCCGGCAGCCGGGGATGAACAACCACGGTGGCAGCCGGCAGCCGGTCCCCAAAGTTGTGATGATCAGTGATGATCAACTCCAGCCCGAGGTCGCGGGCAACGTCCGCTTCCGCCACGCTGGCAATGCCGCAGTCGACAGTGATGACCAGATCGGCCCCGTCGGCTCGCAGGCGTCGAAGAGCGTCGGCATTGAGGCCATAGCCTTCATTGAACCGATCCGGAACATACCAGCGGGCGGTGGTGTGTATGGCCTCAAGGCAATGCATGAGAATGGCTGTGGCTGACATGCCGTCAGCGTCATAGTCGCCATAGATGACAATCTGCTGGCCCGCCTTCGCAGCAGCCAGAATCCGGTCGGCCGCCTCCGCAATGCCAAACAGTTCCTCCGGTTCACGGAGACTCGACATCGAGGCGTCGAGGAAGCCCTTCACCATCCCGGCGTCGGTGAGACCCCGGGCAGCCAGCAGACGGGCCACGATTGACGACACTCCGGTGGAGCGTTCCAGCCCGGCGACCACGGAGGCATCATGCGGGGCGATGGTCCAGCGTTTTGGCAAGGCAATCTCCGTGACCAGGCGGTGCGTGCTCCAGCACCCGAACCCGCGTCAGTATAGCGGTGTTGTCGGAGGGGAAGGGTGGTCCTGCAGCCCAACGCACCGCAAGATCGGCTATAGTACCAGCCTGTCGGGGCCTTTGGCTGGCTCCGGCGAGTTCCGCTCAAGCATCCGTAATCCCAGAACAAGTTGACGCCCATGGCGACCGCCTCCAAACGTAAGCAGATCATTCGCCGTAGAACCAAGCCCTCGCGCGACGAACTCCCCAGTGATGCCAATCTGTGCGAGTACTGTACGGCCAAGTGCTGCCGCTACTTCGCCTTGCCGCTGGAAGCACCAACCACGCGGGAAGAGTTTGAATCACTGCGCTGGTTCCTGCTGCACGATCATGCGACGGCATTCACCGAAGACGGCGAGTGGTACGTCTGTGTGCACACCGTCTGTAAGCATCTTGAATCCGACAACCGTTGTGGCATCTACGAAACGCGGCCGCTGATCTGTCGGGAGTACACCACCGACAACTGTGAGTACGAGGACGAGTGGGTCTATGACCAGTATTTCGAGACGCCTGAGCAGGTGGTTGAGTACATGGAGGCGATGCTCGGCCCCGGTGGCGACGAGTTGGGCGATGGGCGGAAAAAGAAAAATCGACGACGTTCGATTCGGAGCCCGAAGCCCGCACTGCTGCCCATCCTGCGGGGCTGAGGAGCTGGTGTTCGCCGTCCACGTTGCACGCTGAAGAGGAATCATGCCCCCCCTGATTACGCCCCGCACGCTCAAAGGATTTCGAGACCTTTTGCCAGCCCAGGCGTTGGCCCGCGAGCAGGTTTTGCAAGTCGCCCGGCAGGTCTATCGTTCCTACGGGTTTGCCCCGATCGATACGCCGGCCCTGGAATACCTCGACATTCTTACTGGCAAAGGGAGCGAGGAAACCGACAAGCAGCTCTATCGCTTCACCGATCACGGCAACCGGGAAGTGGGTATGCGGTTTGACCTGACCGTTCCCTTCGCCCGCTATGCCGCCCAGCACATCGGGGTGGTTGGAACGCCCTTCAAGCGGTACCACCTGGCCACGGTCTGGCGGGGCGAGAACACCCAGCGGGGACGCTACCGTGAGTTCATGCAGTGCGACTTCGACACGATCGGCACCACCAGTCCGGTTGCCGATCTGGAGACCGTGCTGGTGGTCCATGACCTGCTGGAGGCGATCGGTCTGGAGCGGTTTACCATTCGGGTAAACGACCGGAGGATCCTTGCCGGCATTCTGGAATCGCTGGGGCTGGCTGAGCAGGCCACGGTTGTGCTGCGGGCCCTCGACAAACTGGGGAAGCAGCCTCCTGCGGCTGTCGCGCAAGAATTGACCGGCCAGGGGCTGTCGGCTATCGCCGTGGAGCAGCTGCTGACGCTGGCTGACCTCGCCGGACCGCCGGCGGATATTCTCGCCGGTCTGCAGCCTCTGGTTGGCACCAGTGCCGTGGGGCAGGCAGGCACCAAGGCGGTCACCGGCCTGTTTGCCGGGCTTGCGGCTGCCGGCGTGGCTGATGGTCGGGTGGTTGTTGATCCGGTCATCGCCCGGGGCCTCGACTACTACACCGGCATTGTCCTGGAGAGTTTTCTGGATGACCTGCCGGGGCTGGGCAGCATCTGCTCCGGTGGTCGGTATGACAATCTGGCCGGGCTTTACACCAAGCAGCCCTTGCCAGGAGTCGGCGCGTCGCTGGGCATCGACCGGCTGCTGGCAGGCCTGGAGGAACTCGGCCGGCTTGCGACAGCGGAAACGCCGGCAGCGATTTTTTTGGCCCACTTTGATTCAGCGCATGTGCCTGACTACCTCCGTATCGCAGCCGCTCTGCGAGCAGCTGGGATGCCGGTCGATTTTTACCCAGAGCCAAAGAAGTTGGGCCAGCAACTGAAGTGGGCCGGCAAGAAAGGCTTCCGCCTGGCGGTTGTGATTGGCAGCGATGAGTTCGCCGGCGGCACTGCGCAGGTGAAGCATCTGGCTACCCAGCAGTCGGTCACCATCGATTGGCATGGCGATCTGGCCGTGCTGGTCGATGCTGTCCATTCGCACCTTGAGGCGATGGCTTAGCAACGGCGGTTGCCGGTCAGCCGAGTTGCGCCTCAATCTCAGCGAGACGCTTGGTCACGGTGACGGCATCAGCCGGCCGGTCAGCTTTCTCATTCGCCAGGAGCTGCATCACCAACTCGCAGAGTTCGGCCGGGGCTTCCGGGGCAAGGGTGCCAAGCTGCGGCGGCTTGCCTTGGGCAATCGCAGCCAGAATCGAGACCATCGACTTTCCTTCAAACGGAAGTCGTCCCGAGAGCTTCTCGTAGAATTGTACGCCAATACCCGAGGGGTCGCTCTTGGCGTCAGCCTCCTCGGCGCCGATTCGCTCGGGAGACATGTAGGCGGGGGTGCCGACCACCGCCCCATCAGCTGTGAGGCGGGCTTCTTCGGCATCAACTTCTCGCGCCAGACCAAAGTCGATGATTCTGACGCGGTGCTGTTTGCCCTCAAGCAACACGTTGTCAGGCTTGATATCGCGATGGACTAGGCCGGTTTCATGGGCTGCGGCAAGGCCCTCGGTCAACTCGCGGGCAATTCGCACCGCTTCGGGGATGGGAATGCGGCCACCGCATTGCTCGCGGTAGGCAGTGAGGTTGGGGCCATCGACATACTGCATAACGATGTACGGCAGTTGGTTGTGCTCGCCGACTTGCAGAATAGTGATGACGTGGGGGTGATTAATGGCAGCCGTTGCCTTGCTTTCGCGGAGAAAACGCTTCCGCGAGACCTCGTCTTCAGCGCGACTCGGATGCATTAATTTGATGGCCACATCACGATTGAGCTGGCTGTCGTGGCCTCGATAGACGCGGCCCATTCCGCCGTGTCCGATCAGACTTTTGATGGTAAAGCCGCCGATGGAACTGGGAAGATCCCTCGAGGGGCGTTCAATGAAGGGCTGAGTCGACTGGAAATGGCCACTCCCGGTGGCAAGCTGCTCGCCACTCTTTGGGTCGAACACGATTGTCTCTGAGAGGGGCGACTTCGCGGTGTGCGTGTCGTGGGCCTGGTTCTGGACAACGAAGCAGCAGAACGGATCACCATCGAGCATGCAGCTCGTTTCTTCGATCGTAATCCCTTCGCCGTAGTGTCGGGCGACCCCCCGCATGATGCCCTTGGCTAGCATGCAGAGTTGGCGGCCTGAGGTGTAGACCAAGTGCAATTCGTTGGGGGACTGTCGTGCTGTTTGCAGCACCGGTGGTTCAGCGCCAGGGTTGGTGGCCCGCACCATGGTGTGGATGATCGACTCGGTGTTTTCGATCAGGTCGAGGGTTCGCCACTGGGGGTCAATGTGCTTGCCGGCCACCTTGACGAGGTGGGGGCCGAGGAACTCACCGAAACGCTCGACCAGTGACGGCAGGGGCTCCTCAGTTACCTCAGCGAGTGACTGCAGCAACTGCACGGCCTCACCATCGGGATAGGCCTGATTCGGGAGATAGCCTTTCGAACTCGTCGTCACAGTCTGACGGAGTTGGAGCCATGGGGTCGATCCGGAAGTCGCTGCTTCAGCGAACTTCTGGATATAGAAGAAGATGATGCCGTGCACGATGTCCTTTCGAGCGGGAACACCCCGGGGGCAGAGTGCGAGTGCATCTGCCTGCTCGTCTTGCGGTCGCCTTTGGAGGAGTCTAGCACGGCCCTGGCACGGGGGCGAAGGCTGGGGCGATCCCATGGGGGGAGGGCGACATTTTGCTCGTCAGGGAGCGGGGCAGAGCCGGTCGTGGTAGAGCAGCAGCCCGTGAGCAGCGTGGTAGAGCGCGCCGCATTCCACATCGATGTCGGCGGTCTGTTGAAGGATAGTCACGAGGCGGTCGGCGGCTCGGACAACCCAGGGCTCCCTGAGCCGGTTGTCGGGCAGGGCGACCGCGAGAAACTCAAAAATGTGTCCACTTGAGCCCAGTTTTGCGAAGACATCCGGTGAGGTGCCCGGGCGTTCAAAATAGTGGGTTGAAAAACTGCCATCCGCCTGCTGGAAGCGGCGGGCCCGGTCGATGCAGTCGGTGATGGTTGCCTGCGCCTGCCCCCAGACATCGGCAGACGTTTCCTGCCACTCGGGGTGTCGCGAGCGGTGCCGGTTGACCGCCGTGGCCAGCCCGTACAAGCGGTGGGCTCCGCCACAGGCGCTGGTCGCCAGATCAGCCTCAAGTTCCATCTGCATGACCCGTTCGAGTGTCCAGTCGGAACCGTCACGGGCCTGCCAGGTTGCGGTTTCTGGCAGATAGGTTGCCAGGGCCATCAGGGTCCAGGTGGCCTCTTGTCCCGGTCGCAGGTCTGCCTGTGCCTGAGTGAGCAGGTCTCCGACTGTTGCAGCCTTGGTGCCGACGATCAGTTCGCGGTCGAGTGGGATGCCATCCCGCCCACACTGGGAGAGATAGCCGAGCCACTGGTCAGGGTGGCCCTGCCCGAGGGTGCTCCCTTCTTCAACCACGGCGACGATGCCGTGGTCACCGGGGCGGAGATTCCAGCCCTGAAGCGGCCCTCCGCTGAGCAGGTAGCCAAGTGCCGGCTGGGCCACGCCCTCGTGCACAACGGGGAAGCCTTCCCCAAAGGCGAGCACGCCATGCACCACCTGCCAGGCTCCCTGGGTGGCCGTCGAGAGTTGACGGCCGTCGCGAACCTGTGCGAGCGCGGCGGTGATCCGCGGGCAGAGTGCCGCAGCGTCGATCACGGACTGTTCGGCAGGAGGGCCGCTCGCTGGTTGGCCGCAACTGGCGAGCAGCAGGCAGCAAAGGCTGCCGAGCCAGGAGCGAAACAGGACGCAGTCAGGACGGGGGTACGTGAGTGTGGTAGGAGACAGCATGGTCATAATCTGCCAGTGGTCGGGTGTCTGAAGAGAGGGGATCAGGTCCTCCAGTTTTCTGAACGACCGAACCTGTCCTACAATACTTCGAGATGCTGCGTTTGCTGCTCAGGTTCCGCATTTCCGACAATTTCGCTCACAGGAGACGGCAACTGCCGTCCACACCCAATGCTCCCGTTTTTCTTTGATTTTCGGCTTCTCCTGTGGATTGCCCCGGCCCTGCTCTTGGCGGGCTGGGCGCAGTGGCGGGTGAAGTCGGCCTTTGCGGCCGGTTCCCGGCTGCCGGCTCGCCTGACCGGTGCCGCCGCGGCTCGGCACATTCTTGATTCGGCCGGGGCAACGCATGTTCGGATTGAGCCCGTGGCGGGGAACCTAACTGACCACTACGACCCGGCCACCAACGTCTTGCGGCTATCAGCCAACGTTTATGGGATCCAGTCACTCGCGGCTGTCGGGATCGCTGCTCACGAAGCCGGGCATGCCCTCCAGGCGGCTGCGAAGTCACCACTGATGGCGGTTCGCAATGCGGCAGCGCTCACTGCCAATTTTGGCAGCGGGCTCGGGCTTGTTTTTTTCATGATCGGTGTGGCGATCGCCCTTCAGCCACTTGCGTGGCTAGGACTGGTGCTCTTTGGAGCGACCGTCTTTTTTCAGGTGGTCAATCTGCCGCTGGAAATTGACGCCAGTAATCGGGCAAAAGCCCAACTGCAGCAGCTCAATATTGTGCCGGCTGCTGAGATGCCGGCCGTCAATCAGGTGCTCAACGCTGCCGCCTGGACTTATGTGGCAGCGACCCTGCAGAGCATTCTCACGCTGCTCTACTACGCCAGCTATCTCAATAACGGCAGCGATGACTAGCCTGCGGCGGCCCTGCCGCCGCGTCGGTGCCTATTGATTCAGTGAGTAGAGGAGGACATTGAGGGCGATCTTTTCGGCATCGTCACGGTCATACCCGGTGCACTCCATCGAGTTCTGCTTCTCGAGCGCACAGGAAATGTCGTAGGGCGAAAAGATCACCACCCAGCGATCACCAAGACGCACGCCCTCAAGCCGCGGTGGAATCTGCCGTTGGCGGGCGGCGAGCGGGCCAGCACCGCGGGAAGGCTCCCGGAGCGTGACCTGCCGGATGTCATAGCCGCCGTACTCAGCTGCGGTGAACAGCGGGTCGTCGGCAGGAATCGGCTCAAGCGTCTGGTCGGGAAGGGCCTGAGCGATTTCGTGGCGAAAGGCATCGGTGAATCCTCGGGCAGCACAGACACTGTCCGCAAGGAGGGTGCCGCCGCGTTGAAGAAAATCACGGAGGTTGGCCTGCTGGGCCGCATCGAAGGCGAAGGCCTGACGGCCATGCATGAAGAGCATGTGATGGTCAAAAATATGCGGATCAATCAGGTCGAGTTTGACCGGTGTGTCGTCGACCCGTATCCCGAGTTCCCGGCCAGCGGCCTGCAGAATTTTATTCAGTGCGGTGGGCGCTGCATCGCATAGTCCACCATGCCGGAGTTTGCCGATCGACAGCCGGCCCCGGGCAGTGTGGTCGTCGGTGTGCCTGGTGTCTGATTGGTCCGCAAAGAGTTCGTCCTTGTTTTTCAGCTCACGGTTGGTGGCATACGCAATGATGTTTGCCCCAATGGCCAAGGCGGCATCGACCTGCGGGCGGACGGTGTCAGGCAGCATCATTTGCGTTGGCCCGCCAAGTTCCCAGAGGCAGGAGAGGCTGGGCAGGGCTTCCAGGCCATCCGCATTACCCGCAGGAACTGGGGCATAGATCAGGCAGGTGCGGCAGCCATAATCGATGCCGAGGAGAGGCCGCTGAAATTGAGGGGCCACCAGTTCCTCGGCATGCCAGGCTGGATGTTCTGGCGGCAACAGGTTGAGCTGATATTCCGGTTCAGGAAAAATCTCGCTCACCAGGCGACGGAACTCCTGGTCGAAGGCGGTGCTGGTTGCGCATGCCGCCTCGGCAAAGATGAAGCCCCCCTGGTCGATGTACTGTCGCAGGCGGCGGCCTGGCTCATGGCCGAGATCGAGGCCTGCCTGCCCTCCGATCCAGAGGACCGGTGCCTGGGCGAAATCGGCGGCATCAGCGGACTGCGTGTCGAGGATGTGCCAAGAGAGCCCAGCTGGATAGTCGTCATGCCAGCGGCTCTCGATGAAGTCGAGGAGATGGGGAATGTCATGGCCGTGCTTGTTCCAGTCATCACGCGGTCCATGCTGGCTTTTCGCGATCACCACCGGTCGGCGACCCTTGGCCAGAAAGAGCAGGGCAAAACTGGTGGCCACCAGCCGGTCCTCGCTGCCAATGCTGCGAAAACTACCTGAGAGTTTGTCCTGACTGGCGAGAAACATCGTGGCTCCCTCGAGATACCAGTCGTGGGGGCCGATGAACCGGCGGGCCGTGAAGCGACCGACGCGTTCAAGCCCGTAGAGGTAGTAGTAGAGCCACTGCTGACTGCCTGTGGCGGGGTTCTGCGTGACCGAAAAATGTCTGCCCAGCCAGCGGAGGCCGTCTTCGAGAGGCTTGGGAGAGGAACCGCCACCGCAGCAAAAAATACCGTTTCCAGTGACACGAGCATCAGGTCGTTCGGTGTGTTCTGTTGTGATCCAGATGCTGGCAATGCCGGCGCAGGTCATGCTGCCAGTGCCATTGCCACCGCCGGCGGTGTAACTCCAGGAGCCATCACCTTTTTGGCACTTGATCCAGTACTGCCCCGAGCGTCTCCAGGCTGCCGGATCAACCCGAACCCCAGCCCGCTCTGCTTCATGCAGACCGAGCACTGCAAACTGCGTGTTGGAGTTGTCGCCAGAGCCTCGCTGTTGCCCGTACGACCAAGCGCCCTCGAAGCCGCCTTGTTTGACCTGCGTCTCTTCCAGCCACTTGACGTTGCGTTCCAAGATGGCCAGGTTGGCTTTGGGTGAGATCATCGCCAGCGCCTGTGTCTGCAATGATACCGAGTAGGTGTCGGTTGGCTCTTGCAGGCGGAGCCAGCCGAGGGCTCGCTGCATGGCTGGGTCGTCAGCGGACACGCCGGCGTTGGCAAGGGCGAGCACGACCAGCGCCGTTGCCCCAACGGTCGTTTCATCTGCACGGACGCTACTCTGCCAGGTGCCGTCCGGGCGTTGCTGCCGAATCAGCCAGTCGCTCGCCAATTCGATGGCCTGGCTGATCTGGGCCGAGTTGATGGCCTCGTCTGCGTTGACCGGCTGGAAGCAGCCGGCCAACCCCACTGCCAGCAGGATGCGGAGCATGATCTGTGGCGTGAATATCGTGAGCCAACCGCGCATGAAACCTCCCTTGCACCGCCGAAATGACGGCCTGCCATACCGCTTGAGTGTAGGGCATCAGGCAAGGACTGCCACGGTCGAGGCGGCTGGCTCCCGGTTGCCATCAAAACGGTTTGCCCGGGAGGAGCCTGACGGCCGATACTGGGAAGACCACTTTGGCACGCTGCTACGGCCGTGCGATTCCCTGTGAGCCCGCGAGGAAGGAACCTGTTTCCGTGTCGACCGCGCCCAAACCCAAGTCACTCGACAACATCCTGCAGGAATTTGCCCAGCACCGGCTGCTCATGCAGGAGGAATTACAGAAGGTCATCGTCGGTCAGGATGAAGTGATCGAGCAGCTCTTCGCGGCGATTTTCACCCGCGGTCACTGCCTGCTCGAGGGTGTGCCGGGATTGGCCAAGACGCTGATGGTGTCGACCCTCGCCAGGATTCTTGATGTCAATTTCAAGCGTGTGCAGTTCACCCCCGACCTGATGCCCTCGGACATCACCGGAACCAACGTCCTCGATGAAGACGAGCATGGCCGGCGTAACTTCCGGTTTGTGGAGGGACCAATCTTCACGAATATCCTGCTGGCGGATGAAATCAATCGGACGCCACCGAAGACCCAGGCGGCCCTGTTGCAGGCGATGCAGGAGCGGGAGGTTTCGGTGGGGCAAGAGACCTATGTCTTGCCCGACCCATTCTTCACCATCGCCACCCAGAACCCTGTTGAGCAGGAGGGTACCTATCCGCTGCCCGAGGCGCAGCTTGACCGGTTCATGTTCAACATCAAAGTGGGTTACCCCACGGCGGATGAAGAAGAACGAATTCTCATGGCCACGACCCGGTCAGAGCGGCCTGAGGTGCGGAAGGTGCTCTCGGGGCGAGCGATTACGAACATCCAGAAACTTGTCGGTGGGGTCGCGGTCAGCGAGTATGTGATCAAGTACGTTGCTGCCCTTGTGCGGTCGACGCGGCCCAAGGATCCACAGGCGCCAAAATATGTGGCCGAACTGGTTGACTGGGGAGCAGGGCCGCGGGCCGGGCAGTTTCTCATCCAGGGTGGCAAGGCTGTCGCCGCCATGGATGGTCGGTTCAGTGTTTCCCTCGATGACGTTCGGCGGATCGCCGTGCCGGTGCTACGGCATCGGATTTCAACAAACTTCCAGGCCCAGGCCGAGGGGCTCACCAGCGAGTCGATTGTTGAACGGCTGCTTCGCGAAGTGCCCGAGCCTGCGGTGCCGCCGTTAGTGAAGTGAGCCATGCATGCCCCGCGCGGTTGAAGAATATCTCAAGCCGGATGTGGTTCAGCAGATCGCCCGGCTCGATCTGCGGGCAAAGTTCATCGTTAAGGGGTTTCTGCAAGGCCTCCATGCCAGCCCGTTCCATGGCTTCTCAGTCGAGTTCAGTGAGCATCGGCGGTACGCGCCCGGCGATGATCCGAAGGACATCGACTGGCTGATCTATGCCAAGACCGACAAGCACTACGTCAAGAAGTACGAGGCGGAAACCAACATCACCGGCTACCTGGTGATCGATGCCAGTGGGTCGATGGGTTACACCTTTCGCCAGCAGTTGACCAAACTCGACTACTCAATTTCGCTTGCTGCTGCCCTCTGTTGGCTGATGGTGCACCAGCAGGATCCATGCGGACTGATGGTCTTCGGTGAAAAAATCCAGGCAAGTCTGCCTGCCCGATCCCGGCGGAGCCAGATCGCGGAGGTGTTGTCGCTGTTGGCCAACGTGAAGCCGGCCGGTACCTCCGAGATCGCCGCGAGCCTCGTGCAGGTTGGGGCGATGCTGCGACACCGGTCCCTGTTGATGGTGTTCAGCGACCTCCTGGC
>JBDQOY010000211.1:0-3351 GCA_040260935.1 Pirellulales bacterium | reverse complement strand
CGCTTGAGCAGATAGCCGGACACACCTTTCCGGATCGCTCGGGCGATGTCACCGGGCGTGTCGGACTGGGTCAGCACAATGATCCGCATCGCGGCCGCTATGCCATGAAAATGGGAGATGGCCTCCAGGCCGTTCATGCCGGGCAGGCGAAGATCAAGCAGCAGAATGTCGGGCTGCTCGTCGGGGGGCAAGGTCTCAAGGTGCTGCAGGGCCCCTTCGGTGGTGCCAAACTCTGCCACCATCGTCATGTCGTTCTGATCGGTGATAGCGAGCGTGATGACCTCTCGATAGGCAGCGTTGTCTTCGACCAGCATGATGCGAATGCAGGAGTCAGTTTCTGGGGCGGTCATGAAGTAATCCTTGTCCTCGTAAGCCTTCAGCCCCAAAGCCAGCGGGAGCCAACGGGAATTCGCAGCGTGACAACCGTGCCGCCTGCCTGATTTGGGAAGGCGATGGCTGACCCGCCCAGCAGGCGGGCCCGCCGAATGAGCGAGGGCGGCGTGGGGTCACCAGATCCAGCGGCAGGCAGTCCCCGGCCATTGTCGGTGACCGTGAGGACGAGTTCTCGGGGACTGGCGGTTACGGCTGTGGCAACCCGGCTGGCCTGGGCGTGCCGGATGATATTGGCGAGACACTCTTTGAAGAACAACGCCGTGCCAATCTGTTTTTTGGTGGACAAGGCTGCCAGATGCTCCTTGCCGGCGATGCTGAGTTCATAGTCAAGGTCGGCAAGCAGTCGGGAGGCAGTGCGTTGCAGGTCTTTCTCGAGGCCCTCGTAGAGTTCCGTTGACTCAAGCAGGTTCACACAGGCCTTCGCCGCCTGGGCACTGCGGTCGGTGAGCACTCTCACCCGCCGCAGCAGATCGGCGAGTTTGGTTGGCTTGTCGAGATTTGCTTGGGCGAGGTCGCCGCACAGGGCGATGGCATGCAGGTTTGCCCCCAGTTCGTCGTGAAGGTCTGCCGCGATCTGCTCGCGGGTTTGCAAGACGGCCCGCTGGCGGAAGTAACGTTCGACGGCAATCAGCGCGGTGATGCCAGCGGTGAGCAGGATGGCAAGCCCGACCAATTGCTGAATTAGCGAGGCCTGCCGCTGGTAGGCCGCAGTCAGTTGGGACAGCACGAGGGGCCGATCACGTTCGAGTTCATGCCGACGAGCTAGCTGTTCAAGCCAGGTTCGCAAGGGAAGCACTTCGCCGTAGTAGTTATTGCCGTCAGTGATGGCCGGCAGGCGATTACGCCGTGAGAAATCATTTGGCGGCAGATTGGTGGCTGCCGGTTTCCCGAGAGCAAGGTTGCGGCCCTCAAGCAGACACTCCACCTCGGCAAATCCAAAGTGGGGCCTGTTCGTGATGGTGGATCGTGAGGGCTGCAGCCCAGTGATTTTGACAAACCTGCAGGTCGTTTCCGGGAACGGCAGTGTCATGATGGGCCCCATGAACAGTTCGGAGCGTGCTTTATAGGTCTTCAAAGGAACAGCATCAGAAAAATCAGCGGTGGAGGCTCCTTCGATGCGGATATGGGGGGGAATACCAAAACTGTTGGGGTGACTCTGGGGAACATTGTCACTGACGTCGGCAGCATGGAGGCGAACGGCATCGATGGCCTGTGGCTCTCCCAGATCGATGGTGAGCTGCGGAGAGTCGTCAGGTTTGAGGAGCGCGACGTATGCGAGGCTGCGGCTGCCACTCTGAGCGTCCATGATGAACGGCAGGATGCCATCGACGAGGAAGTTGGCCTGTCGGGCGGCCTCTGGGAATTCCAGGCTTGACGAGCAAGTGACCGGTCGCTGGAAGGCGACATTCTCTCTGCCACAGAAGACGAGTAGTTCTGACAATTGCAGGTCAAAGAGATTGTCCCAGGCGCGGGGCGACAGGCGGATTGCCTCCAGCCGAATTCGTGAAGCCACCACCGGTGGGCAGGAGATTACCAACGGGGATTTCCGCGGCAGCAGGTTGTCGACTGCGGTGAAGGCGGCAAGGAGCGTTTCCGTACCGGTGCGGTCATTGATGGCGATGACCCGGAAGGCTTCCGGAAACCCATCGGCGATGACTGTGGAGTCGGGCAGATGGAAGAGCGTGGGGACGACAATGACCTCATTGACGGTGGTCTCGCCTTCGAGGTCGATCTCGATCCACTCGGGAACGTCGGCGGTGTCGTGAGTCAGTGAGCGGTAGCCAATCGGGCCAATCCCACCCATCAGCCGCGGGTAGGCCAGGCCGTTGAGTTCTTGGTCAATCGCCTGGAGGCGTTGCGCCAGGGCCGAGACGGTCCAGGGCAGCGGGAGCGTCGGTTCCTCGACGGTGGCGGTCGTCCCCGTGACGGCAAGACACAGCCACCAGACAAAGGACATACTCAAGTGGCGGTGCATGGGAAAGCCGTCTGTGGCAGCGTGCGGAACAACAACACCGAGGTGGGAAACACTTGAGGGGAGGTTCACCCCGTCAAACTCTATAGTGTTGGCCGCAGCCGTCGCGTCGGCAAGTTTTTGGGGCGGTGCTGGTGCCTCGAGCTCTTTTTGTCGTGGAACAATGAATAGCCGGCCGTTCACGATGGCGATCCGGGGTCGCCCGGCTTCGGTGCGGGCCGCAGTGCCACGCGGCAGGGGAGAGCGATTCTTCTTAGAATTATCGAGACTGGTGGATGGGTGTGATGATGGATGGTGGTGCTTGGGAAGCAACGTTGCGTGTAAAGGAGTCGTGCTATGCGTGGAATGTCGTTGGTAGTGCTGGGGGGCGGGTTGCATGGGTTCAAGGGCCGGTTTGGCATGTGGGTTGCGGTCGCTGGGGTGACTCTGGCGGGGCAATTGTGGGCAGCGGAGTCACCGATTGATCGAAGCGAGCCACTGCGTCGTGTCGGTGAAGGCTTTGGCCTGCCGGATGGTCCAGCCTGGAATGCACGCGGTTTCTTGGTGGTCGGCGATGTGAAAAGCAAAACAACCCACCGCTACGATCTCGTGACTTCTCTTTGGGAGCAGGTGCCGGGGCTTGCGGAACGCTACAGCGGCTTTTTTGCCACCGGTGGCAAACTCTATGCAGCCAACAACAGTGGAGGAAGCCTCGACTGTTTTCGTGGTGGCCTGGCAGAAGACGTTGTGCAGGTGAGCAGCGTTCCGCTGCCACTTGGGTCTGACGGAAAGCCTGCCCGGCCGAATGACATCGCAGTTGATCGAGCTGGCGGGGTCTATGTCACGATCACAAGTCGTGACGAGGTGCTCTACGTTGATCCGCGTGGAGACGTACGGGTGGCAACGACTGCGGTCGCCTCACCGAACGGCCTCATTCTGTCGCCCGACCAGCGAGTGCTTTATGTTGCCAATTATCGTGGCAAGGCGATTGCGAGGCTCCCTATCGT
>JBDQOY010000018.1:0-3339 GCA_040260935.1 Pirellulales bacterium | reverse complement strand
CCGCGGTGGGCTCCGTCCGCTCGCAGGCGTGGCCGTGGTGTTGCTGGTGCAGACACCTGCAGCGGCTGTCAGCGTGGGCGGGCAGTTGTCTTTTTTGGCGACGGCCGTCTTGGTGGCTCTCGCGCCCTGGCTGGTCGTCCGCCCAGCCGATGGCCCGTTGGATCGACTTATCGAGGCCAGTCGATCACCAGCCAGCCGGTTGGCAAGGCGTTGGGGGTGGCACGGTGGCAGCCTGTTGATGGCAGGGCTGGCGGTCTGGCTGGCAACGGCACCGTTGGTGATGAGCACCTTTCACCGGCTGGCGCCGGTGGGGATTGGCGTCAATCTGGCCCTTGGTCCGCTGACGTCGGTAGCGATGGCAGCTGGCTTCTGCTGCGTGCTCGTTGGTGGGGTGCTGCCGCCACTCGGCTGGCTGGCAGGAAGGCTCAGCGGCCTCAGTTTGGCTGGTCTCGATGCGATCGTCGCATGGGCGGCGGAGATTCCCGGGGGCTGCTGGCCAGTGTCCTCACCGCCTATGTGGTGGCTGGTCGGCTGGTATCTCCTGGTCGGAGCCGTGCTGCTGTGCTGGTCGGTTGACCCGCTGGAGCGGTCTGGAGCCCCCAGCCGAGGTTCGTCGTCTCAGCGGATGCGTGCTAGTCCGATGTGGTTGACGCGGCGGGTGGGCTATGTCGCTGCGCTCGCGGCGTGGGCTGTCGGCGGAATCGTTATTGGGGGGTTGCCGGGCCACCGCCAGGCTGGAACACGGGTGGTGGTGGCAGCGATGGGCCATGGGTGTGGGGTCGTTGTCACAACGGCTGATGGCCATTGCCTGGTCTATGATGCGGGCCGCTTGGGCGCCGCCCAGGCGGCAGCCAGGTCACTGTCGGCTGTGCTTGCCGCCGAGCGAGTCCGGGTGATCGACTGCCTTGTGCTCTCCCATGCAGATGCTGATCATTTCAATGCCGTGCCCGCACTCCTCCAGCGATTCCGTATTCGGCGGGTTGTTGTCTCGCAGGAATTTCTGGGAAGCGATGCCCCGATGTCACGCAGCCTGCTGGCTACGTTGGCAGGAGCCGGCGTGGAATATCGTGTTGTCAGGAGTGGCGATGCGATCCGCCTCGGGCCAACCTGCATGGCGAGGGTGCTTCATCCTGCGGGAACACCACCGGAGTTCATGCGTGCATCGGCAGATGGCAACCCCGCCCTGCCCACGGCACCCGATAATGAGGCGAGCATTGTGCTGGCTCTCGAATCTGCCGGCCGGCGTTTGCTGCTCACTGGCGACCTTGAGGGGCCGGCTCTCCGCCGGTTTCTTGCGGCAGGCCCTCCTCAATGTGACGTGCTGGTCGCGCCGCACCATGGCAGTCATACCGGACTGCCCGGTGAACTTGTGCAATGCCTCCAGCCGCAACTTGTGCTGGTGAGTGGTTCTGGCGGACGCTGCTGGAACGCCGTGTTCGCCGCTTTTCAAAACGGACCATCGCGGCCGCAGGTGTTGCGTACCGCCGGCAGTGGCAAGGACCGTGGGGCGATTGCAGTCACATTATCCCAAGGCACTGTCGCCTGGGCTCGCTATTGCCCGACTGGGTGGAAGGCAAGTGGTGCGCTCGAGCCGCAACGCGCTCTCGCCACGCGCACTTCTCCCCAAACAACTGCCACGGCGGACGCCTGTCTAGCGCCAGCCAAACATCGAGGCAAGCCCGCCAACGAGTGGGTTGGACAGGGTTGTGTCGGCAGGGCTGCCGATGGTCCGCACCAGGTCGAAGGTCAACAGGCCCCCAACAAGCAACAGCAGCGCACAGCAGACCAAGCCAGCTACCTGCCAGCCATCGAAATTGGTCGTATCGATGCCGAAACCATACTGGGAGCTGGAGAGCATTTCGCTCTGCTGTGTGAGATCGGTGGCACCGTCGCCGAGAACGTCCTGACCGAAGAAACTTGAGTCTCCTGGGCCTGCTGACTTTTCGAACATCGAATCGCCGGTGCCTGAGGCCGAGGCGAGATCGGCAGACTGGCTGGGGTCGTCGGCCGCCCCTTCGGCGTCGAGGTCAAATTCACCAGCTGCGCCCAGCATCGTCTGGGCGTGGGCGTCCTCTTCGGCATCGTTGAGAAACTCACCGAGATCAACCGCCCAGGGCTTCACCTCATCGCCCTCGAGTGACAGTCCTCCCTCCATGTCGACATTGCTCAACTCACTACCCGGTCCCGAGTTGCTGCCGGGGTCAGAGTCGACAAGGATGCCGCTGCCGATATCAGAGGCCCCTGAGCCGTCCCCGAACAGACCCGATCCAGCCGCTGAGTCAAGGTCAGCCGCGATGATGCTGGCCGCCTCTTCGACGCCGCTGGCGGCAATGAGGCTTTCCATATCGAGATCGCCGGTGAACGAATCGCCGATTACCAGGCTGGCAGGTGCATCGGCAGCAGGAGCGTCACCGGCTGCGTTGACAGCAGAGAGTTCGATGCCGCTCAGGTCGCCAGCGAGGCTCATGTCGAGCCCACTGATCTCGAGGGCATCGGCATCGTCGCCACCAACAATCACACTCTGCGCATTGGCGAGGTCAGCCGACTGGCTGGGGTCGTCGTCATCAGCAAACAGCAGATCATCAGCACCAGCGAGGGTTGCCGGGCCATCAATCAGCGATGCGTCGAGATCGTCGCCGATCACCAGGGAAGGCTCGGCCTCAGGCTCTACTGCAGGTGCTGCTACGGGCTCAGGGACGTCAGCAACGAGGGCGGGACCTGATTCGAGTTCAAGGTCATCATCAAGGATTAATGAGGCGGCTTCCTCGGGAGCTGCCGAGGAAGCGGATGCAGCCGGTGCGTTTTCAGTGGGCCCCGCGTCGTTGGCTGGCTCTTGAAAGATCACACTGGCGGGAGATGAATCGTCGAGATCAAGTTCAAGGCCATCGAGGGAAAGGCCGCTGTCTTGCTCGGCGGTCGGGGCAGCAGGAGGCGGCGTCTGGCCGGGTGGATCCTCTGCCGTGCCATCAGCGAGTTCGGCGAGATAGCGATCGAGATCCTCGCGGCGAAATTTTTGTCCCGAGGTGTCCCGCAGGGCCTGGATCTTTCGCTTGTCGACGAGGGTGCGGACCTGCTCATCGGTGAGTCCGAGATGTGCTGCTGCCTCTTCGAGATTGAGAAATCCTGCCATGGCCCCCGGTATCCTGCTGGCGTCTGTCCAACGACTATCCGTCACATCTTCAGATTCGACGGAACCCTTCCCGAAAGTCTACGCAGGGTGGGGAGAGGCAATCCAGCCGGTGCCTGCGGCATGATCCGTGCGATGGTCCCAACCGGAGGCCTTTGGCCCCTTTTTTAGCGAATTACTGCAAAAAACATGGGTGTTGGACTGTCCTGGGG
>JBDQOY010000210.1:0-10381 GCA_040260935.1 Pirellulales bacterium | reverse complement strand
GAACACGTCTGGACAACCCTGTTCACCTACGGACTCATTTTCGGCGTCTTCCCCCTCCTCTGCCTGCTGCTGTGGATGTGGGTTCGAGGTGGATAACCAACTCGCCAGCCGCTTTCCTCACCCACAAGCCGATGCCATGCCTCCTCCACCAGCCCTCAGCGCCCTGCTCAATCAGGTCGGTCAGTCAGGCCTGCTGGCCCACTGGGAGAGCCTTTCGACCGCTTCGCAGGAACGGCTTGCCCAGCAGTTGACCGCGCTCGACTGGGATCAGATCGCCGCCTGCCGTCACCTCGCGGCCACACGGCGAACCGAGCGAGAGGCAGCCATGCCGCTCGACCTGAGCAAGGCCTGCACCCCGCCCTGCCATCGGCTCGGTAAAGCCACCGCAGCGGCCACCGCAGCAACCGCTCGCGGGCAGGAGGCACTTGCCGCTGGGGCCGTCGGCGCCGTGCTGGTCGCGGGTGGCCAGGGCACGCGGCTGGGTTTCGACGGCCCAAAGGGCACCTTTCCAATCGGTCCGGTCTCAAAGGTGACCCTGTTTGAGATCCTGCTCGGCAAACTCACGGCGGTCCAACGACGCTATGGGCAACCGGTTCCGCTGGCGATCATGACCAGCACCGCCACCGATGCCGCCACGCGGGAATTCCTCACCCGCACTAACTCCTGCGGTCTCGATCCCGACCAGATCTTTCTGTTTTGCCAGGGCACCCTCCCCGCAGTTGCTGCCGATGCTGATCGGCTGTTGCTCGACGCCCCCGACCATGTTGCGGTCGCGCCGGATGGCCACGGCGGCATGCTCGGTGCGCTCGCCACACGTGGCGGCCTCGACTGGTTCAAAGCACGCAACTGCCAGACACTCGTCAGCTTTCAGGTTGATAACCCGTTGGCCATGCCGCTCCACCCTGAGTTTCTCGGTCACCACCTTCTGACCGATGCGGCATTCTCCACGCAGGTGGTTCCGAAACTCGCCCCGGAGGAACGGGTCGGTGTGATTGTCGAACAGGCAGGCGTAACCCAGGTGGTGGAATACAGTGACCTGCCCCCGGCCTTGGCAGCCGAACGGCTTGCCGATGGCCGACAGCGGTTCTGCGCTGGCCGCATCGCAATACATGCCTGTTCCCATCAGTTCCTCGAACAGGCTGCTGCCACAGACGACAGCCTGCCGCTGCACATCGCTCATAAAAAGGTGCCGTACCTCAATGACTCAGGTCAGTTGGTCGAGCCCGCGACCCCGAATGCCTACAAGTTTGAACGCTTCATCTTCGACCTGATGCCGCTGGCCGAACGGGTGACCGTGGTGGAGGTCGATCCAGCCGAGGGCTTCGCGCCGCTGAAGAATCCGCCGGGTGCGCCGAGTGACTCTCCTGAAACCGTCCGCCGGGCACTGGTCGCCCACGCCCGGCGGCACCTTACCGCCGCCGGCATGACCGTCGCCGATGGCATCGACGTGGAACTCGATGCCACCACCATCCTCGATGATGACGACCTCCGCCGCCTGGCCGCCGCAGGCAGGCTGCCGGGAAACCGCATTGACAAACCGCTGGTGATTCGGTCAGGGTGATTTTTTGCTGGCACAAGCCCCACCGCAGCTCACGGCCGGCCTGCCGGCACTCAATCGCCAGCGATCACATCACCCTGGAAACCGCTCTCCATGTTGCATGCCATTATCATGGCCGGTGGCTCCGGCACCCGCTTCTGGCCCTCCAGTCGGTCCGCCCTTCCCAAACAGCTCCTGCCCCTGGCCGGCGCAGACACGCTCCTGCAAGACACCGTCGGCCGCCTGGAAGGACTTGTGCCGGCAGAGCGAACGCTGGTGGTGACCAATGCCCGGCTCACTGCAGCCGTTCATCAGCAGCTGCCCCACCTGCCAGCCGATGCTGTTGTGGGAGAACCCTGCAAGCGGGACACCGCTCCCTGCATCGGCCTGGCCGCCCTGCTCGTCCTCAGGCACGACCCTGAGGCAACGATGGCGGTGATGCCGAGTGATCATGTCATCGAACCGGCTGCTGCCTTCCGTGCCGGGCTTGAGCAGGCTGCTGCGCTGGTTGACGCGACGCCTGATCGGCTGGTGACCTTTGGCATTCGCCCAACCTCCCCCTCGCCGAGTTACGGCTACATCGAACAGGGCGAGCCGCTTCCCACCGCAGCTGGTGACGCGGCTGTCCATCTGGTCGCCCAATTCCGCGAGAAGCCGCCCACCGAGGTCGCCAAAGAGTATCTTGCAGCAGGCACGTTTCTCTGGAATGCCGGCATTTTCGTCTGGCGGGCAGCGACGATTATCGACGCCCTCGCCCGCCATCAGCCCGAATGCCTTGCCCATCTGCAGGCAATCGCAGCGGCCTGGGATACCCCTGACCGGGAACAGGTCTTTGCCGAGGAGTTCGCCGCAATCAAGGGTGTTTCGATCGATTATGCCGTCCTCGAACATGCCGACGATGTAGCTGTCATCGAAGCCCCGTTCAGCTGGGACGATCTGGGCGGTTGGTCTGCGGTCGCCCGCCAGCGGGGCAGCGACGCAGCAGGGAGCACGGTGGTGGGCCGGCATCTCGGCCTTGATTCCACGGGGCTGATCGTTCACACCAGCGACGACCATCTCGTCGTCACCCTCGGCCTTGAGGATATGCTAGTAGTGCATACGGACGACGCCACCCTGATCGCCCGCCGCTCGCACGAGGAGCAGCTCCGCCGGGTGGTCAGCGAACTGGAAAACCGCGGATGGCACGACTACCTCTGATTCGAAGACAGCCGCACCCTGCCCAACTGGCTCTCCTGGCAGCTGGCGTGGCCTGCCTTCTCTCGCCGGTGGTGCCCGCTCCTGCGGCTACCCCTGAGCAGCCTGACACTGCCGGCCAGACCTGGGTCGGGCAGGTCGTTAGCAAGCTGCAAACTGCCGCCGATGCCCTTGCATGGTCAGATGAACGGGTCATGGGCGATTGGCGGGTGCAACGACGGGCAGGAACAACTGCCGGTCGCATTCTTGATCCCGCCGACCAGCAGGTGACCGCTGGCAGCCTGACCGACTGCCTTGAACGGTTTTCGCGGCTCCAAACCGAGGGGCAGATTCCTCCGGTTGCCGGTGACACGGTGATTCTCCTGCACGGATTGGGTGAGGGACGCACCGCCATGCAACCACTCTCCAAACATCTCCGCCAGAGCCTTGATGCCACGGTGATGTCATTTGGCTATGCCAGCCCCCGCGTCGGTCTGGCCGCTCATGCCGACTCCCTGGCAGCCGTCATCGCCGGCCTCCCCCAGGCGACCAGCATCAGTTTTGTCGGGCACAGCATGGGCAATCTGGTGGTCCGCCGCTGGCTGCACCAAGCCACGCCGGAGAGCCGCGGCCGCATCCGCCGGATGGTGATGCTCGGGCCACCGAACCAGGGTTCTGAACTGGCGCGGCTGGCGGCGGGCAATCAGCTGCTCACCGCCTTGGCAGCCGGTGCTGCCCGTGAACTGGTGCTGCATTGGGAGACAATCGTCCAGGACCTCCGCATACCAACCTTTGAATACGGCATCATCGCTGGTGGCAAAGGCGATGATCGAGGCTACAGCCGCGTGCTTGAGGGGGACGACGATGCCGTGGTTCGCGTCGCGGAAACCAGACTGGAGGGGGCCGATGACTTCTTGGTGCTGCCGGTTCGCCATAGCCGCATGATGGATCACCCCGAGGTGCAGCAGGCCACGCTCCAGTTTCTCAAGCAGGGTCGCTTTGCCGCTGATACCCCACCGTCTGGAGAGGAGCCGGAATGAACGACCCGAGCCTGCCGCCTGGCCGCTTGGCTGGCATCGACTACGGCCGGCGCCGGATCGGCATCGCCATCTGTGACGCCGAGCGACTCATTGCCAGCCCGCTCACCGTGCACGAGACCTCCGGAGATCGAGCCGCCGATGCCCGGGTCTTCTGCGATCTTGTCGACCGTGAGGAGATTGCTGGGTTCGTCATCGGCCTGCCAATTCATGCCGATGGTCGCCGCAGCGAGATGTCAGCCGAAGTGGAACGCTTCGCCGGCTGGCTGACCGACATCACCGGCTGCCCAGCGGTCTTTCAGGACGAACGCTACACCTCGCGGGAAGCGGCCGGGCTCCTGCGGCCAGCCCGGCTGACGCGGGGTCGGAAAAAAGCCCGGCATGATGCCGTTGCGGCCCAGGTGATTCTCAGCAGTTGGCTGGAGCGACAGGCTGCCTGCTCGCCCCCTCCTCGCCTGGAGCCGCTCGATGACTAGCCCCCCACCCATCTCCTCGGCGCGGCTGATTGTCGGCTGCGGGTATCTCGGCCAACGGGTGGCCCAGCGGTGGCAGGGCTCGGCGACAACCCTCTACGCCACAACCCGCTCACCGACTCGTGCCGCTCAGTTTGAGCAGCATGGCATTCGGCCACTCATCGGTGACGTCACCGCACCGGTCGGCGATACGATGGCCCTGCCCGATCTGCCCGCTGTTGATACGGTCCTCTGGGCGGTTGGTTTCGACCGGTCTGCGGCAGCCAGTTATCACGAGGTGCATGTCGGCGGGCTTGCGCGGCTTCTCGACCGATTGCCGGGAACGCCCCGCGTCATCTTTGCCAGTTCCACCGGCGTCTGGGGCGACACCCAGGCCGCTTTTGTCAACGAGGCCACTCCTCCCTGCCCGAGCCGCGAAGCAGGCCGCGTCCTCGTGGAAGCCGAGGACCTGCTTCGGCAGCACCCCCGTGGCCCGGGAATCGCCCTGCGGTTCGCTGGCCTCTACGGGCCAGACCGACTTCCCCGGCTGGCTGACCTTCGAGAGGGTCGCCCGATTCCCGCCGATCCTGAGAGTTGGCTGAATCTCATTCACGTCGACGACGCCGCCCAGGTCGTCTGCGACCTTGCCGCGCACCCAACCCCACGCCCTCTCTATGTCGTCTCCGACGGCACCCCACTCCGCCGGAGGGCTTGGTACGAGGGACTGGCCATGCTCTCCGGCAGTCCGTCCCCGCAGTGGCAGGCTCCGGTCAACCAATCGCGGGGCGGTGACAAACGCGTGGACCCTCGCCAACTCTGGCATGATCTGGGCCATGGCCCCACGCATCCACACGCGATTGAAGCCGTGCGGCAACTGCTCTAGTGCCCGGCTGCGGACAGACTGCTACTGGACCGGCTGCGACCGCCTTGCTGCACCCTGCGGATCGGACTGAGCCAGCCCAGGAATGGCTCCGGTCAGGGCTGCCAGGTAGTCGGCGGTAATGCTCATCGCCTCATCGAAGTAGAAGTCGCGAGTCACAACAGGACGCCGCGGCCCTGCGTCCTGTTCCTGCTTCTCCTCCTCTTCCTTCTCGGCAGCCTTGCCCTCGTTCCACTGTTTCGTGAAGTCTGCCTTGAGCAGCGAGATCGACTTCTCCTTCTTTCGCTTTTCATAGCGGGCAATGTCGGTAGCCAACTCCTGAAACTCTTCATCAGCGGCGACCCGCTGGGCCGATCGCTCACGAAGCATGGCCAGCATGGGGTCGTTCACGCGACCGGTTGGAGTGAAACTGGCTGACGCAACCTGATCAAACGGAAGGGCATTGTCGAGGTCGCTCTCGCCCACCGGCAGGTGATTGGTGATGCTCGGCAACTTTACATCACTCTTCACGCCTTCGAGTTGCGTGCTCAGCCCCCCGGGCCGATAGAACTGCTGCATCGTGATCTTGATCGCGCCGAGCGACGGGGCATTGGGAAGCCGCTGAAATAGCTGGCGACCCAAGTCAAGCAGGCTTTGCACGGTGCCCTTCCCATGGGTCGCCTCATCGCCGATGACCAGGCCACGCCGATAGTCCTGTATGGCACCCGCCACAATTTCGCTGGCACTGGCACTGAACTTGTTGACGAGCACCACCAGCGGACCGTCCCAAGCCACCCCCGGCTCCAGGTCGTCGTATTGCTGCACCCGTTGATCGGCATCCTTGATCTGGACGACCGGCCCGGTGTCAATAAACAGACCCGTCAGTGAAATCGACTCAGGCAGCGAGCCCCCACCGTTGTTTCGCAGGTCGAGGGCGATGCAATCAACCTGCTGCTGGCGAAATTCGTCGATCAGCCGGCGGCAGTCACGGGTGCTGCTCTTGTAGTCGGCCTGACCCTGCCGGGCGGCCTCCATATCCATGTAAAAACTTGGAAGATTGATCACACCGATCCGCCACGGTTTGCCGTCTGGCTTCTGCCCCTGCTCGATCACCTCACCCCGGGCAGCGCTATCCTGAAGTTCAATCTTGGCCCGGACGATGTCGTGGACCTGCGGCACGGTCTGGCCAACCGGAATGACCTTCAACCGAACCACTGACCCCCGCTCACCCCGAATCAACTTCACGACGTCGTTGAGGTTCATGTCGACCACATCAACAACCTCGCCATCTCGGCCCTGCCCGACACCGACAATGCGGTCCTTCTTCTTGAGGCGGCCGTCCTTGTCGGCTGCTCCACCCGGCACCAGTTCCGCTACGGTGGTGTAGCCATCTTCGCTCTTCAGCGACGCTCCAATGCCATCCAACTGCAGCCGCATGCTGATCTCAAAATTCTCCAGCGTCCCCGGTGACATGAAGCTGGTGTGCGGATCGAGCGAACTGGTCAGCGAGACAAGGTAGATCTCCAGCAGTTCATCTGCATTTGTCTGGTGCATCCGCTTGGCGAAACTGCGATAGCGGCGTTTTAGCTTTGTCTTGGCTTCCGTCTCTGGAGTCTTCTCCATCTCCTGCACGAGCAGGTCATATTTGATTCGCTTTCGCCACTTGTCCTTCGCCTCGTCCGGGCTCTGTGCCCAGCGAGTCTCATCAGGATCGGTCGCGATCGACTCGTTGCGATTAAAATCGAGTTTGGTGTCGAGCAACTGCTCAACCCAGGGCAACCGCTCGTCAACACGTTGCAAAAAGCGGTCGTAGACCTCGTAGGCAAAACTAACATCCCCGCGGCGGACGAGATCATCGAGAAGGGTTTTCTTGGCCGCAAATGCATCGACGTCGGCCTGGAGGAAATAGACCTTCTGCGGATCGAGGGCTTCCAGAAACGTATCGAACCAGCGGGCGGCGATCTCGTCATCGATCGGGTGCCGGAGGAAGTGTTCCCGTTCGAGGTAACTCTTCACGGCAAGGGTAATCTGCCGGTCATTGGGCCCCGGGACCGGACCCGATCGGGCCACCTGATCGGCCGCCCACGGTGAACCTGCCAGGCAGGCCACCAGGAGGACCCCGCAGCCAAGCTGCTGGAGACGGGTACGAAACGGAACACCGGCAAACCTGTCAGACAGTGGTCGAATGGGATCCACGCAGCAGACTCCTGAACAAAACGGCCGCCACCCCAAGAAACGGTGGCCGGGAAAAGGTTTCAGCTCCATCATCGGCCAGCAAGCCAGCCAAAGGCAACGTCACTTCGGGCCCAGGGGCGGAACCGGGGGATAAATCCCGCAATTTCTGCCCGCCTGCAGGACCTCGCGACCCCGTTCCAGGAGGGCCGTCGCGACTTCCTGCGCGGCTCCGAGCCGCTCCACCTGTAGCCATTCGATGCTGGGATAGGCTGCCCGCGCATCGGCAAGACGGTTTGCCACCTGCGTTTCGACATGACCGTGAAACAGCAGATGGGGATGCACCACCACCCGTTTGACCACAGGTTGGCCAGCCGACGGGCGGCCGCATGCTTCAATTGCTTCAGCCAGCGTGGGCCGGGCAGCCGCCACGAACCCAAGCGACCGCTGCCGGCCGACTGCTCGGGTCAGCGGATCGTACACCGTCTCGACAAAGCGGCTGAGTTGTCTGACGGCTGTCGGATCGCTCGACCCGCGACCGACCACCAGAATGGCTTCCTCGTCAGGGCCGTACGCTGGCCGGTTCGCAACCGCCTCCAGGAACCGGCGGCGGGCGAGTTCGATCAGGTGCGTGTGCAGCCCCAAGGGGGCGGCCTGCCGGACCCGAAGCCCCCGTCGTGAAGCTGCCGCCGCCAGCGCACCGGGCACATCACGCTTGGCATGACCGGCGCTGAACAACAGGATCGGCAACGCCACGATGTCCCGACACCCGCGGTCCACAAGGCATTCAACCGCCATCTCAATCGAGGGCTCGATCACCTCAAGGTAGCCAAGCTCGACAGGCGTCTGGGGGCTCTGCTCGGCGATCAACGCAGCCACGGCGGCCGTTTCCGCCGCCCCGACGGGATCAGCCGTTCCGTGCCCAACCACAAGCAGGCCCGTCGCAGACGAAAACCGCGTCCTCTCGGCACGGCAAAACCCTGCAAGAGGGGGACGTCTGGACGAAGCGAGAGTCATGAGGCCATCCACGGCGGGTGTGTTTCGAAACAACGCGTTCTCCTTGTATACTAGCGGAGTTTTCGGCGGTGGCCGCGTGCCCCTTCGCCGGCGAGAGCAGAACATCTTCCCCGTGATGCTCCGTCCCCACATCCCGCGATCAGGCTAGGCATGTCGAGCGGCTCGCTTTCCTTCGACCCACCCAGTGGAACCGGCTCAACGACGGTTCGGCTCGACGCGGCGTTGGTCCTTCAGATCGCCAGACGAAATGGCCCGACATTCCTACTGACGCCCAATGGCAGCAACACGATCGGGCGAGCCGCCGACGCTGACATCGTCATTCCCGATCGACTGGCCAGCCGGGGCCACGCGGTGATTGAACGGGATCCCATCGATGGACGCTGGCAGGTTCGTGACCTGGGCAGCCGGAACGGCACCTGGGTCGATGGCCGTCGGGTCGATGAAGCAACTCTTGAACCCGGCATGACCGTCCAGATCGGCACTACGGAGTTGGTCTTTCGAACATTCTCCCGCCGGACTCCTCGTGTTCAGAGTGATCAGGCTGAGCAGATCGTTCGCTGCGGCCCGGTGGCAGAAATCGAGGGCTCCGCCCTGCAGCGAGCCCGGTCAGGCTCAAGCGACGACAATCGCCGCACCATGCTGCTGTATCAGATCAGCATCCACCTGCTCGCTTCCCGCTCCACCAACGACATCATGACTGCCGCAGTCGAATTGGCGACAGAACACACCGCTGCTGATGCGGTGGGCTGGTTTGATGTCACCGCAACAGGCAGTCTGGAGCCGGTTCTCGTTGTTCCTCCCGGCTCGGACCTGACTGATCGCGTCAGGCACTCTGCCTGCCACCGCCTCTCTGGCGACGGACAGGCAGTCTGGGTCGCCCGCAACGCTGCTGATGAGGCTGGGGCCGACGCAGCCTACGATCTCGCCTGCGTGCCCGTGCTCGAAAACGAGCGACCCTGGGCGGCCATCTGTGCCTCAACCAGTCGGGGCAGCCTGCGGGACGGCGATTTCGATTTCCTCGTGGCCCTCGCCAGCCTGACGGCGGCGGCCTGCGCTGGCCAGGCTGACAGCGTGCCTGCCTCCAACGCGGCGGCGGGCGTCCCGCTGGCCGCGGTGGAAACGATCAAGGCTTCACCTGAAGACTTTCGTTCCATGGCCGCCCACGCTGGCCTTTCTCCTGATCCTCTCCGCGTTTCCGAGCAACTGGGAGATTCCTTGTTGCTTGATGACTGGCAGCGACTGCTCGTGCGGGAAGCCTTGCGGCGTGCAGACGGGCGGGTGCCGGAGGCGGCCGAGGCGCTGGGGATCAGTCGGGCGACGCTCTATCGCAAACTCGATCAGTACGGCTTCGACCGGGAGGAGTTTTGCAGCATCGCAGACGCATCCTCGGCAGACCGTGCCGATGACGATGCTTCGCCCGCCGAGCCCTCGCCAGGCTGAGCGTGCTCGGCTGGGGGGCCGCCGCACGTCGCGGCAGCTGCCTTGCTGCACGGAACGCTAGCCCCTTCCGAAGAGCCGCTCACGCGCCGGAAGGATGCCGCCGGCGACGATCCCTGCCACTGCCACCAGCGTCACCACCGCTGCCACGAAGGGCAGCACGTGAGACGGATGCACCGCAAAGAGGAGCGAGCCGGCCAGGGGACCAAGAATTCGTCCGAGTGAGGCGAACGACTGATTGACGCCGAGCACTTCACCCTGCTCCTCGGGATCAGCCGAGCGGGAAATCAATGCCGAGACCGAGGGATTGACGAAGGCAAAGCCCCAGACCCCAAGGGCTGAGGCGAGGTAAAAGGCTGTCCGCAGGCCGGCACTGGCTGCCTCACCGCCGGCCGCCACCATGGCAGCAGCAGAGCCGCCGGCCGCCTGGAAGATCAGCCAGGCGACGCCGCCGAGGCCACCCAACCCCAGCACCATCAGAACGAGCCCCACCAGCATCAAGGTTGTCTCCGGAAGCCGCTTCGCCAGCGGCCGGTAGAGGCCACCCGCCACCATCAACACCGTCCCGATAGCGGCAAACACCAGGAAATTTCCGTCATCGTTCATGCCAAAGGCGGCGCGGGTAAACCGTGCCAGCGTTGCCTCAAAATTGGCAAAGGCAAAGATCGCCAGGAAGTAGGTCAGGATTAGGCTGCCG
>JBDQOY010000017.1:0-2876 GCA_040260935.1 Pirellulales bacterium | reverse complement strand
GGGCAGACCAGCCAGCCACTGGAGGACAGAATTCGTCAGCATCGGGAAGGGCATCACAACGTTCGGGGGCACCGGCTGCACAGCCAAACCTGTCATCGCCGGTTTGTGCAGCCCCGATTCGATCTCATACCGGAGGACTTTACGCAGACGTTCTTCTGCCAGCAGGATGCCTTGACTGCCGAAGCTGATCTGCGGATCGCACTGGAGTCATCAGGCTATGTGGTAGAGGGGGGCACCGAGCAACTGGCCCAGCGACGGCAAGACCTTGGGCTGGCTGAATAGGGAGCGGCCGCGTGCAGCTTAGCGGGGCGGTTCGATCAGCCCCAGCAGCGTGTCGAGAGAGACGCAGTCTTTAAAGACCATCTGATTGCCAAGATTCCCGAACCGACGATGGTGCCGATCGGCTTGGCTTGAGTAGGTCCGCGAGACCATGCCCACCACCGCACCAGTTTCGTCGAAGACCGGCCCCCCGCTGCTGCCGACGGCATAGTCGGCGGTGACGCTCATCCAGACCGGTCGCCGCAGGGCCGTGCTTTGTTGTCCAACTTTTGCCTTGCCATGTTCTGGTGGCTGGCGGTGGTATCGGGAGACAACACCGGTGGTCAGGCTATAGAACCGTCCGGCCGGATGACTGATAATGGTGACGGCAGCCCCGCAGTTCGCTGGGGAACCGAGTGCCAGGGCCGGCAACTGCTCGCCACGGGTGTCGATCCGGAAGATCACCGCATCCCCCGCCTTGTCGGCAGCCAGGATCGATTCAATGGCAAAGACCCTGCCGTCAGCGGTCATGACACCAAAGCAATGCTTCTCGTCTTCACCAAAGACATGGTGGTTGGAGACTACCAGGCCTTCACCGGCCAGGAGCCAGCCACTCGCCATGCCACCAAGATGCCAGTCGCTGCAGTTGCCACACTTGTAGATTGATCCAACAACAACCACAGCTGGCATGACAGAGTCGTAGAGTGACTGCTCGGGGCCAAGGGTGCAGAGCGCTGGCGTCTGTGGCAGCCGGATTCGCTGGCCTTCTGTGGTGGCGAGCTGGTGGCTTGCCTGTTCGGCATGCAGTGTCTGCCTTTGGGGTGTTTCCACGACAGCAGCCAGCCCGGCAACAAACCGGCGGGCAAGTTCAGCGTCATCGACAACAGCAGCAGCCCTGCTGCTGGTGGCTGACAAAAAGAGTACCGGCACGAGGAGGAAGCGGCCGGCCAGGTGGGTGGAGGTGAGAATCTTCATACCCCAAGGATACGCCTCTGCGGGGTTCAGGGGTCGGTCTGTGGAGCGTGCTGAGCGGTAAAAAAAAGGGCTGGACAGTGTGGAATCGCCATAATCGGGGTCTGCTTCGCAGACCGCAGAGTCTGTGGCAAGTTGGGATAAAGCGGTCTCAACCTCGGCTTGGGGTGGGCCGCTCGGGGCTGATATCGTGGGGCGGCTTCGAGCAGACGCAAGGAAGGAGAAGTGCCGACACGATGGCTCTTGGAAAACGGGTTGTGCTGATTGCCGAAAATCCGCGGGCTGGTGCCGCTGATGCCGCCGCGCTGATCGACGGCCTTGAGCACGCCCTTCAGCAGCGAGGCTTTGCCGTCCAGCGGGAGCGTGATCCGGAGACGATTCGCTGCCGGCTTGAGGCAGCCCCATCTACAGGTGAAGGAGAGCCGCTTGCCTGTGTTGTCTGCGCTGGTGGCGATGGAACGGTGGGTATGGTTGCCAACTGGGCACGGCCGAGTCTGCCGCTGGCGGTGCTGCCGCTGGGAACAGAGAACCTATTGGCCCGGCAACTCGGTTTTAATCGGGATGTCGGCCGCCTGAGCGAACAGATTGCTCGGGGAAGCCAGTTCACGATCGATGCTGGCGAGGCCAACGGTCGCATGTTTCTTTCGGTGGCATCACTCGGTTTTGATGCAGAGGTGGCCCGGCTGGTGGCGAGCCGCCGGACCGGCCACATTCGTCATAGCACCTGGCTGCGTCCCATTGCCGAAGCCTTGTGGCGGTATCGCTATCCACCAGTGCGGATGACCACCTCTTCTGGGGCAGCCCCGGTCATTGCCCGCTGGGCGTTCGTGCTCAATCTGCCTCGGTACGCCCTCGGGCTGCAATTTGTTGCCGATGGTGATCCGGCTGATGGTCAGCTGGATGTCTGCTGTTTTCGTCGCGGGCAGTGGTGGAACGGGGTGCGGTACCTTGCCGGCGTGCTATTCGGTGGGCATCGAACATGGCGGGATACCCATGTTGAGCGGGCCACCTGGCTGCGGTTTGAGGCCGATGAGCCGGTGCCGTACCAGCTTGACGGTGACCCGGGGGGCAGCCTGCCGCTGGAGATTCGGGTGTTACCGGGGCGGGTAACAATCATCGGTGAGCTGCCAGCCTGAGCGGAAGCACGTGATCGACAAATGGCGGTGGTCAGGAGTTTTGGTTGTGCAGTCATGGCTTGTCTATATCGTGCGGTGTCGGGATGGGTCGTTCTATACCGGCATCACCAATGACCTTGAGCGGCGGCTCAAGGCTCATGACGCGGGCAAGGCCTCTCGCTACACCCGCGGCCGTCTGCCTGTCAGACTGGCCTACACCGAGACGCAGCCAACAAAGTCAGCGGCGCTCAAGCGAGAAGCAGCCATCAAGCGGCTGTGTCGCGGGGCCAAAGAGCGACTCATCGCCGGTGCGTGCCGTGTGTGAACCCGTGCAAGCCGCGAGTGGAAACGAGCGGGCAAGCAGCACGGTTGCCCAAAGCGTCACGTTAAACGCACAACAGCACGCGCGACGCGACGGCAGCAGGAGGCTGCCGAGCAAACAAGCCCGCAGGGGCCAGGATGGCCCTGCCCCAGCAGCACGCGCGACGCAACGGCGGCAGGAGGCCGCCGAAAAGCAAGCCCGCAGGGGCC
>JBDQOY010000209.1:0-3399 GCA_040260935.1 Pirellulales bacterium | reverse complement strand
TTGCAGTGACTCGAGCTTCGCAAGTGTTGTTGTCAGGTCAGGAGCGTCTGCCAGCAGGTCCTCTCGCGCCGAGGTGGCTGCGGTTGATGTGGCCTGGGAACGGGACAGCAGGTGCAAGAGGCCATCGCGTCGGCCACCAAGAGCGCGGCCAGTCAGCCAGTGGTTTCGGCGGGCTGCCTCGGCTGCATCGAGCCAGGTCTCGTCGCCTCGGCTGTTAGTCTGCTTGATGGTGTAGGCAACCCGAAGCCAAACCTCGAAGGCAGCCTTGCGTTCTGTCGATATCACAGCGAGAGCCTCGAGTGGATCTGTGAGGAAAAGCTTTTTGTCGGGATCGCCCAGCAGACTGGCGAAGAGTTCATTGGCTTCACGATCAGAAAGCCCCGACTTGCCAGCGACGACGGCCTCACTCAGAAGTTGCGTCTGGAAAAGCCGCGGCGAGTGGCTGCGAGCTAGCGTCAGTGCCTGGGCGAGTTTTGGGTCGCCGGCCGTCCGATTGCCATTGGCATAATCAATCAGAGCAGCGGCGTATGTGGCATGGCTGCCGCACCAGCCCTTGCCGAGGCCATGGGGAAGGAGCCGCGAGTCGACTTCGCCGAGGATGCGTGCCGCTTGCTGCCGATTGCCCGCTTCGGCAAATGCCTCGGCGGAGAGGATCTGCAGCCGTGTTGTCAAACTTGGGAAGTTGTCGCCCGCCCAGGCGACGGCAGCGGGAATCATGGACGGTAGTCCGGCTTCTCCAGCAAGCGAGGCTGCCACCAGCCAGCGAAAGGCCTCTTCCAGGGCTCGGGCATCGGCCTGGGCGGCAGCGGCAAAGGCAGCAGCTTCGAAGACGGTGGTCGCCTCTGGCCACTTGCCTTCTGCCAGCAGGATACGTCCGCTGGTAAGAAGGGCCCATGGTGTCAGCGGGTGGTCAAACTGAGTTTCTAAAACGAGCCCGCGTTTGAGCAGCGGGAACGCCTGGTCGGTACGGCCTTGTGACCACATGACGATACCGAGGCAGACATCGATCCAGGCTTGGGAAAAGTGATTGGCAGGAGCCGGCCGGCGTTGCAGCCAGTCGGAGGCCTTCTCGATGGCGAGGCCATTCTTGGCGAGAGGGCCGAGGAGGTCAGCCCGACGGTAGAGGCTGATCGCCAGTGACCGCATGATTTCCTGAGGACGAATGGGGAAATCCATCGGTGCGGACAGCACGCCCCCGTTTTGCATCACCCCTCTGGGGTCAGCCGTACCCAGGCGGATCGACATCCGTCGTGGCAGGTCGGCCGGAACGGTTGGCCGCGGCGGAACACCCCAGAGTTGGCTACGGCTCTGACGTGGTGTCAGCGGCCGATCCGGAAACCGGACATCCAACAGCCAATCGCCCTGCGAGACCGCCTGCAGGATCGCTTCGTTATAGAAGTTGATCGCCTGGCGAAACTGTCCAAGTTCGAAGCTGGACTCGCCGAGCATCGTGGCAGCAGCGGCTGAGTCAATCCAGCGACTCGTGCCGAATTTCATGCAGTCCTTATATTCAGCCTCGGCGAATTCAAACGCCTCATGAAGGCGACCGGCAGCCAGAGCAATCTGGGCGAGATCATAAGTTTCCCCAGGGACAGTCCGCCCTCCGCCACCAGCAAGACCGGGAACCATAACCACCTGCCCCAGGCAGGTGGTCGGGACGAGGCCTGTCACCAGACCCAGCAGGACCGACGCGAAGCAGCAGAATCGGTTCACCGCAGGGTTCCTGTTTGTCCACTAGGCCGTGGGCCGACCAGACCCACCCCTCGACGATACCCCGTGGGGGTTCTTGCCGGCAAAGGCGACCGAACCAAGTTTCTCGTCCTCTCGATGCGGCTGTCTCTCACCGAGCGGCCACGGGGGATAAAGTGGGTGATGCTGGAAAGCCAGGCAGGCCGGTTCGTTGGATTAGGCGGAAAATCAGAATTATCACAAGTTTGCCGATCGGGCTGGTCGATACCTCTACCGCACGCTTTTGGAGGTTGCCTGATCATGGATCGGATGTTCGCCACTCACTCAGTCTTTGGCACAGTTATTCGCCGCAGCTTGCTGCTGGTGGCCATGGTGGCGGGAGTCACGCTGACTGGCTGCCAGGTCGACGTTGGCGGGCAGACCTTGCCCAGCGGCTACTACCTGCAGGATGACATCCAGTACTTCCCCGCTGGTCCGGAATTCAAGCTCTCGAAGGAAGCTGCGGCCCTCAAGGAATACCGCAACGAAATTGGGGCCGGGCAGTCTGCCGCCTCTTGCGACACCTGCCGCTGATTGTCTGCCTGCCGGTGTCCTGCCTGAACCGCTGCGAGCCTATTCGCTTTGGCTGGTGTGGCCGCTATGGCGTTTTCGAACGTTTGGCTAGCGAGACGACTATTTCGCTGAGATTTTCAGTTTCTGCGTGGAAATATCGCGGAAACGTCGTGGAAATCGGTTTCGCAATGCCTCGGCCCGCCTCTCGGGTTTGAGTTGTGCCTTTCCGGCTACTTGCAGGTTTCGAAGAGATATGTATGCTTTCGTGGGAATTAAGCCCATGAAGCAGTTTAATGCTTGTTTTTCGTGGGTTTTTTGCCAAAAATAACGCAAGGGATTGCAGTATTCGGCAGGTTCTTCGGCGATGGTGCCGGGCCGGCCGAATCCTTTGGTGGCATGCAGCAACTTCATGGCAACGGCGAACGATCTGCTGATTGGAGAGTTTCCACGGACGCTCGACGAGCGGTTCCGGCTGGGACTGCCGAACGAGTTGCTCGACGAACTCACGGCCGCGGGGCAGGAACTCGTGCTGGCCAAAGAGCGGGCTGGCTGCCTGTCGCTTTGGAATGCAGCAGTCTGGAAGCCACGCTTGGAGGCCTCGGTTGCCGTGCTGCGAAGCAAACTGGCGGCAGGCACGCTCAGTCAGCGGGTCGATCAGGTGCAGGATCTTGGTCGGCTCCTTTCCACACGTCACCGCACCGTCACCCTGGCCGGCCGTGGTCGGCTGGTGATTCCCGACGGCTTTCGGGAATTCCTCGGTGTCGACGCTGGTGGCGATCTGTTGGTGGTTGGAGCAGCAGTCTGTGTCGAGCTGTGGAACCCGATTGCCTGGGGCGAATTCATCACAGCAGAGATGCCGGCCTTCCGTCGCCGGATCGACGAACTCACGACCTAAGTCGGGCCAACCGCCCGACTGCTTGTGTGAAGTACTTCTTGAACTTTGGCCATGCCCGGATGAGAGGGACGGGTTGACCTGTTACGGAATCTTCCGGCAGGCAAATGAAACAGCCACGGATCGGGCCCCACCAGCACGGATGCTGCCGCGGGACCTCCTCCGGGCATGGCCTTTTGATTGTTTACGGATCGCCCCGGTTTCAAAACCCAGAGCCGGTTGTGACCATTGACCGGCAGCGTGATCCCCCGGGTTCCACCGGGGGC
>JBDQOY010000016.1:0-2879 GCA_040260935.1 Pirellulales bacterium | reverse complement strand
GTGGCGGGACTGATTGCCGCTGGGCGACATGACTCCGCAGCGGCTCGTCGAGGAATTCAGTGGCTGGTAACCACGCAGCGGCCCGACGGGGACTGGAACGAGACAGCCTTTACCGGCACTGGTTTCCCCCGGGTTTTCTACCTGCGGTACCACTACTATCGGGTTTCATTTCCGCTGCTCACGCTTTCGCGGTGGCGGGCGGCACGAGCACAGTCTCAGGACGCACTGCTGCAGGTGGCTGCTGGTGTAGGAATTTCGGGATCTGGTGAGCGAGGGGGGGAATTGGTTGCATGAGTGTTCCGGTAGGACAAATGATGTCGGTGCTGCGGCACGTAGCCGTGCAACGGCTGCGGGGGAACCGGCGCTATCCGCTCGTGCTGATGCTTGAGCCACTATTCCGCTGCAACCTTGCCTGCGCAGGCTGTGGGAAGATTCAGCATCCTGCCGAGGTGCTCCGGCGGCATCTGACGCCTGCCGAATGCTTTCGCGCCGTCGACGAATGCGGGGCCCCAATTGTGGCGATTCCTGGCGGAGAGCCCCTGCTCCATCCGCAGATTGAAGAGATCATTGCCGGCATCGTTGCCCGTAAAAAGTATCTCTACGTCTGCACGAATGCGATCAGGCTCGAGGAGATGCTGCCGCGATTCACCCCCTCAAAGTATCTTGCGTTCTCGGTTCATCTCGATGGGCTGCAACGTGAGCACGATGCCTCCGTCTGCCGTGAGGGGGTGTACGAAATGGCCGTTGCAGCGATCCGGGCAGCCCGTCAGGCGGGCTTCCGGGTTACCACCAATTCAACCCTGTTCGGTGATGCGGAGCCGGAACGGTGCCGTGAGTTCTTTGATGAGGTGATGGACCTCGGGGTCGAAGGAATGATGGTATCGCCGGGGTATTCCTATGAAAAAGCACCCGATCAGGAGAACTTTCTCTCCCGGGAGCGAAGCCATGGGCTGTTTCGGGAGATCCTGCGGGAGGGTGGTCGGCGGTGGAAATTCAATCAGTCGCCGGTCTTTCTTGAATTCCTCAAGGGCAATTGGGATCTTGAGTGTCGCCCCTGGGGAACGCCGTCGTACAGTCTGTTCGGTTGGCAGAAGCCGTGCTACCTCCTCGATGATGGCTATGCCAACAGCTTCGCTGAACTGATGGAGACCACCAACTGGGAGGCCTATGGCCGGGCGAGTGGCAATCCAAAGTGCCAGCAGTGCATGGCGCACTGCGGCTATGAGCCAGCAGCGGTTGAAGCGACCTTCAGTTCGTGGCGGGGATTTTTCCGAACCGCCTGGCTCACCCTGGCTGGGCCTCCGCGGCAGGCGAACGCGTCACCCGGCAGGCAACCTGTTCAGCGGCCGCAGCCGCGATTGCCTGTCTTGCCCGTCATCGACCCGGTGCCGGCCGAGCGGGTCGCCTGAGGCGAGCGTTGTGGCTGGGGTCAGTGGCCGTTCGTTGCCCGACGTCTGGCTTCGATGGCCGCGCCCCGAGCGCCGGCGGCGTCGCCATTCGGCATGATCATCACGGGGATGGCGGCCTGCTCTTCTCGCTGCGGGGGCATGCCAGACCGAATCTCCTCAAGAAACCAGTGCTGGAAGTCGGTGTTGGCTTCGATGGCACCGCCGCCGACAATCAGGGCGTCAGGGTCAAAAACATTGATCATCTGATCAAAAAACAGGGCAAGGGCTCGGGCCTGAACCCGAAAAATAGCCTGGCACATCGGATCACCAGTTTCGGCCAGACCACGCACGCGTACCGCCGCTGCCGCCGGATCAAGTGTGGCGAGCAGGTGGCTTGGGTGCTGTTTCAGAAAGTGGGGCAGCAATGTCTGGCGAATGGCGGTCAGGGAGCAGAGTGACTCAAGGTCACCAAGGCGGCCACAGTTACAACGGGGTTTCAGGCCGGCGAGTTCAGGCAGGCTGTCGATGAGAGAGGCCACCGGCAGCAGGACGTGTCCCAACTCACCCCCAAAGCCCCGGCTTCCGGCGACGACCTGGCCTTGGTGGATCACACCGCCACCAAGGCCCGTGCCGATGATCGCCGAAACGCTGGTGCGATTGGGCTCCGTACCAAAGCGGGCGGCATGCCCCCAGACAGCGGCTGCGTTGCCGTCATTGAGGTAGTGGACCGGCAGGCCGAGGACCTTTTCAAGACCACCGCGGATGTCAAAGCCCGCCCAGTCGGGATGGACAAAGTTGGTCGAGCCACGCTGGCTGAGTACCCCCGAAGCAGTCGCCGGGCCCGGAGTGTCGAGGCCAACCGCAAGGATGTCATGCCGTCGGACACCTGCCTTGGCAACCGCGAGATCGAGACCATCGGCAATCTGTTGGAGGCAGATAGTAGGGCCCTCAACGCTACGGGCTGGATGCTCGCAGAGGCCCTCAAGGAGGAACTGCGCCTCGGCGTTAAGGAGCGTGACATTGACGGCGGTGCCGCCCAGGTCGATGCCAGCGATCAGCGAAGGGGCGTCACGAGTGGATGCGGACATGAGAGGCTCCAGCGTGAGGCAATGGTCGAGGCACGGGACGAGGGTGGGCAGGCGGATTCCCCGTCTGCCAGCGGGGCTATGGTGTCGCCGTCAGTTCACGGCGGACCCGGTGGGTGATCGCCTGGAGGCCGCGGCTGCGGAGCATGCCGAGAACGGCATCAAGGCCGATCCGTTCAAGGAAGTCATCCGGCAGGTCGGCAGCTTCAGTCTGAGGGCGTCCGGCAACCGCCTCAGCGAGCATCGACACAAACCCTTTCACCGTTGGTGCTTCTTCGGCCACCTCGGCAATGAGCCGCATGCCACCCTGGTCCAGTTCAGGCCAAAGATAGACCGGCGTCTGGCACTCATGAACCCGCCCCGCATTCTCCGCCTTAAGAGCCTGGTAGGCTGCTGGCAGGGGTGG
>JBDQOY010000208.1:0-5379 GCA_040260935.1 Pirellulales bacterium | reverse complement strand
GTGGCGGCAGCGGCGGGAGAGCGGTCACTCCTTCTGCTGCGGCAGGCCTTTGGGTTGGCCTGACCGCAGGTTGGGGTCGCCGTGGCCGGCAGGGCTGGCTCCGTCCAATCCGAAGGCAGGCTGCGTCGCCAAATTGTGACAGTGGCATTGCTTCCCGCTATACTCCCCATCAGGGTGGTAATTCCTGAGGGCGGTCGCCATGGCACGACGAGAGAGAAAGAAGCAGGAGGTTTCCCTCTTCCCATTCCTCGACATCCTCGCCTGCGTCATCGGCAATCTGATCCTGATCATTACGGCGGTCGTGCTTGAGCAAGTTGATACCAAGCCGATGGCCGAGGTTGTTGACCGGGATGCCAACCTGGCGAAGGTGGCCAAGCAAGAGCAGCAGATTGCCGCGCTTGAGAAGGAGCTAAAAAGCCTCCACACGGCGAATCGGACAGCGCATTCACAACTGGAACGGATCGAGCAGCAGATCGAACTAGCCGAGGATAAACTGGAAGAAGCGCGGAACCAACTGGCCCGGGTGCCGAAGGATATTCCCCGTGTCGAGCCGGCCCTAGCCAAGAACAAAGCGCTGTTGCAGAAGAAGAAGCAGGAGCTTGTGGCGGCCATCAGCAAAATCAACGCTGACATTGCTGCCCGTAAGAAAACTCCTGAGCGATCGATTGCGCTCCTGCCGGCTCTGGTCACGCCGTTTCAAGCCCACTCACTGATCCCGACGTCGGGGATGTTCATTGAAGTTCACAAAGCTGGGATCACGATCTTTCCGGCGAAACAGTTCTGGCCAGGCAAAGCGGCCAAGCAGGTGGCAGCAGAAGCCATTGCCCGCGATGCGACGGTTGAGACAATTATTCAGGCGGCCTTCAAGGATTCCAACAAGATTGTCGTGCTGTTGGTGCGACCGGATGCCCTCGACACCTATCAAACGGCCACGTCGCGGTTCGACCGCTTTCAGCAGGCGCATGGCCAAGAGCTTGAGCAAAAGATATTCAACAATCCGAAGAGCCCGCTTTTCAATGCCGAGTTGACGCCGCTTCGCCAGCGGAAACTGTACAGCAAGATTCCCCTGCCCGGGGAGGGTGTGCTGCCTGTTGAGGACATGAGTCTGTGAGCCTGAACGGCACGCAGGTTTCCTGCCAGACGATGAGACTGGGGTAAGTGACGATGGGACGACGACGCAGAGCGAAAACCTCCGCCACTGGCGGCAACATGGACTCTTTGCTCGATGCGCTCACGAATGTCGTCGGTATTCTTGTCATTGTGCTGGTGGCGGTGCAGATCTCGAGCCAAGAGGCGGCGAGTCGAATTGTTGAGGAGTTCAAGAAGCAACTCGACCCGGCCAAGCTCGCTGCAGAGAAGCAGCATGCAGAAGAAGTCGTCCGGCGGTTGCAGCGGCTTCAACAGGACATCAAGCGAGAACAGGAGATTGATGCCACCGATCCAGCAGTCGAGTTGACGCGGCTGCAATCCGAACTGAAGCGGATTGAGGGCCTCGGCCAAAAGACGGCGACCGATGCAAAACAGCAAACGGCCAATGCCGTGAAGCAGCGGACAGAGGCTGAAAAGCAAATTGCTGAACTCAATGCAATGCTCGCCGAGTTGGAACAGCAGACGGGCCTGGCTGAGAAGCAGAAGTTGGCTCTGACCGCCGAACTGAACCGCACCCGAAAACCCCTGGCTCCGCCGGCGGCGGAAGTTCGTTTAACAGCTCCCCAGGCACCGGTGCTACCCGCCCAGCGGGACGACGGCACCTACTATGCCCACTATCTCACGCCAGTGAATGTCCTCTGTCGCGGTGAAGAGATCATTCCGTTTTGGACCCCGGCGAAGCACCCGCAGTTCGAGCGGTGGCGAGCCGCACTGCTGATGCGGCTGGGGATTGCCACCGATCAGGATGGCTGGGTGCAGACCTGGGACAGCAATCGCTATCCAAACCCGGAAAAAATGCGGGAGGAGTTGGTGGCCGCCTGCAACAAGACCATGCCACGGCTACCCGAATTCCGTGAATACGAATTTTCGTTCTCCATTGCTGGCCGCTATCTCTACGTCCGGGAAACGCCCAAGGAAGACGCGGGTGAGACGATTAAGGAGGTCGCTACCGCCCGAAGCAAGTTCAACACCCTGTTGAACCTGCTGGCTCTGAAAGCTCGGGAGGAAAAGCGGATCTCCTACTACCTCCGGTTCGCCGTCGAACCGGACGCCTTTGAGACCTACCTTGACGTGAGGAACTTCACTGATTCCTGGCGACTTCCGGGCGATCCGACCCCGTACTGGGCGGCTGCCGGTTGGGAGCCCCGTAAGCCGGGGCCCTATACAGCATCCTTTCGCGTCGGAATCCAACCTTCGGAGCGGCCCGCGCCTCCGGATAAGCCAACTGCCCGCCGGGTTGGCAATGAACTTGACTAGCGGGTCCCGCTGAGGTGCTGGCTGACGAGAAGGGCAACGTAGAGGCGAGTGAAGGGGTCCCTGTGTGGGATAAGCGGCCTCTCACAGTTACCCGAGAACGCTCTCCAGCACTTCTTCGGCAACATAGATCGGCAGGTTTGGTTCGCAGGTGACCGCGACGGCAATCGCATCAGATGGCCGTGCATCGATCTCAACGATTTCGCCATCCTTCTGCACCCGCAGGGTGGCGAAGTAGGTGTGTTCCTTGAGTTCGGAAATCACCACGTCCTGAAATTCCCCCCCCAACAATTCCACTGCGGCCACGAGAAGGTCGTGGGTGAGCGGTCGCGGAGAGGGATGATGCTTAACCCGCCGATCAATGCTGGTTGCCTCAAACAGGCCGATCAGAATTGGAAAGGTGCGGTCTCCCTCAACTTCCTTCAGGTAGACCACCTGCTGGTCATTCACCTCACTGATGATGATCCGCGAGAGTTCCATCTGTACGCTCATGGGCTTTGGCTCCAATACGATATCGGGCCCGTGACGCGTCCGACCGCCTGCGATCCCCGGGGACTCTCATCTTACCCGAACGGAATGGCAACGCCATCGAGCCCGGCTCAGCCATCGTGCCGAGCAGGCTTGCCGGCTGCCACCCGGGGGGGCCAGTCGTACCACGTGCCGCAGGAAGCCCCTAGGCTCCCAGGATCGGGTCTGCTGAAGGCGGGCTGCGCGGGCTCAGGCCGGTGTCTGCCGCTGCCTGAGGGTCTCGAGGGCTGCCGCCTGTTTCTCGGCAGCGTGTTCAAACTCGGCCAACTGCGTCTTCTCTTTCTCGACGACGGCCGCCGGGGCACGGGCAGTGAACTGTTCATTGGCGAGTTTGCCTCGTTTCGCCTTGATCAGGCCGGTCAGTTTCTCAAGGTCGCGGCTGATCCGCTCAATCTCTGCATCGACGTCAATCAGATCCGCCAGATCAATGAACAGGTCGCAGTCGGCGACGGCGGTTTCTGCGGCGCCTGGGACACCTGTGGACTCCGGCCCCAACCCGGTGAGGCGGCAGGTGGCCATCGATGCAATCGCCGACTGCATCGGCGCAAGCAGGGCCGTTGTTGTCGCGGGACACCGAATGGTCACGTCAACAATGGTTTTGGGGGGAATGTTCTGGCGGGCCCGGATCTCCCGGATGCCACCCACCACGGCGAGGAACGTATTAAAACGTTCCTCGGTCACGGCATCCCGCCAGCTGGGCGATGGTGTTGGCCAGGAGGCAATCATCACTGCTGATGCAATGGGTTCGGAATCCCACGGGCTTCTTCGATCAGCCACCGCCTCGCCCAGATGCTGCCAGATCTCTTCGGTCACAAAAGGCATGATCGGGTGGAGCAGCCGCAGGATGGTGTCGAGGCCAAGGAGCAGCATTCTGCGGGCACCGTCTCGATGATCGGGGTCGGCCAACCGCGACTTGCAGAGTTCCAGGTAGGCACTGCAGTATTCGTCCCACGCGAAGGCATAAAGAACCCTCGCCGCCTCGGCAAAGTGATAGCCCTCGATGGCTGTGGTGACTTCCGCCGTGACGGTTGCCAGACGGCTGAGTAGCCAGCGATCCTCAAGTGGCAGGTTGTCAGGCGTCGTTGTTTCGGTGACCAGTTCGCCGGCGTGGAAGCCCTCCAAATGCATCAGCACGAAGCGGGTGGCATTCCAGAGTTTGTTCGAGAAATTCCGGCCCGACTCGAACCGTTCGCTTACCGCCGGGCCACGCGGCAGGGCGAGGTCTTCTGCAGTGGTTGCCCACTGCGTGCGAAAGGCATCATGACACTTGGGGCACTCAATTCGAGGTTTCGTGCGGTTGGCGGTGGTCTGGTCGATGCGGGTGCCGCAGGTTGGGCACTGAAACTCAACCGGCATTCGCACGTCCTGCGTTTCGGTCGCCATGCTGGCCATGCCGAATCGCAGGGCATCGGCCCCGAGCAGGTCAATGATGTCGAGCGGGTCGACGCCGTTGCCCTTACTCTTGCTCATCGTCTCGCCGTAGCGGTCAAGGATCTTGGGATGGATGGCCACTGCGTGGAAGGGGATTTCGCCGGTGTTGAAGATGCCCATGATCACCATGCGGGCAACCCAAAGCGTAATGATGTCGCGGCTGGTGACGAGCGTTGTGGTGGGATAGAACGTGGCCAGTTCTGGTGTCGCTTCGGGCCAGCCCAGGGTGGAGTGCGGCCAGAGGGCTGATGAGAACCAGGTGTCGAGGACATCGGGATCACGGGTCAGCGGCTGGCCGGCGATCGTTTCGAGACCGAGCGATTCTGTCGTCGCGCAGATAAACCAGGTGCCAGGGACGCCACTCGCTGGGGAGTCACCCGCCGCCGTCCAGGCGACGTCCTCACGGCTTCCGAGGGCGGCTTCCAGGTCTGCCTCGGTAACATCGGCCACATGCCAGATCGGAATCTGGTGGCCCCACCAGAGCTGGCGGCTGACAGGCCAGTCGCGTTTCTCGCCCAGCCAGTCGAGGTAGCTCTTGGCATATCGCGGCGGATGGATCCTTATGGTCCCGTCGTTGACTGCTGCCAGCGCTGGGTCGGCTAGGTCCGCCATGCGGATAAACCACTGGTCGGCCAGATAAGGCTCGATTGGCGTCTTCGACCGGTCCGAATGGGCCAGCTCGATCAGCCGGTCTTCAACCTGCAGCAATTGACCGGCTGCGTCCAGATCGGCAACGACCCGAGTGCGGGCCTGCTTGATTGTCAGGCCTTGGTACGTGCCAGCCTCAGCAGTGAGCGTGCCATCGGGGTTGAGGATGTTCAGCATCGGCAGGCTTTGCCGCCGCCCCACCTCGTAATCGTTGGGGTCGTGGGCAGGCGTGATCTTGACGCAGCCGGAGCCGAGTTCAGGCTTGGCCCACTCATCGGCCACCAGCGGGATTTCGCGGCCCAATAAGGGGAGCCGGACACGGCGGCCCGCGCGAGCCATCTCGGCAAGGGTAGTCAGCAACGGCAGGAC
>JBDQOY010000207.1:0-5708 GCA_040260935.1 Pirellulales bacterium | reverse complement strand
GTCAGAAAAGGAGCCCCCCATGTCCGTTGCGACGGCCCCCTCCGCCACGACCGCCTCTCCGACCCCAGACCATGCAGCCGCTGCATCGCCAGCAACCAGTGGGCCGGCGGCCTTCCCCTCCCGGCACATCGGCCTGTCGCCTGACGCCGAGCAGCAGATGCTGCAGGCGATCGGAGCGACATCGCGGGAGTCGTTGATCGACGAAATCGTGCCAGCCAGCATTGCCCGGCAGCAGCCCATGCACCTGCCCGAGCCCCTTGCCGAAGAGGCCGCACTGGCCGAACTGAAACGCATCGCCAGCGGCAACCTGCTCCTCAAGAGTTTCATCGGGCAAGGCTACTACGGCACACATACGCCAGCAGTGATCCAACGAAACATTCTGGAGAACCCTGCCTGGTACACCGCCTACACACCTTATCAGGCCGAGATTTCCCAGGGCCGGATGGAGGCGGTGCTGACCTTCCAGACGATGGTCCGTGATCTGACCGGCATGGAAATCGCCAATGCCTCGCTGCTCGATGAGGCCACCGCTGCCGCTGAGGCGATGACCCTCGCCCACCGCATGCACAAGGGCAAGGCAACCGTATTCCTGGCCGACCACCGCTGCCACCCACAGACGCTTGAGGTGCTCGCGACGCGGGCCGAGCCACTGGGCATCGATCTGATCATCGGCGATGTTGCCGACACCCTTGATGAGGGTGACTGCTTCGGCGTGCTCGTTCAGTATCCCACCACCGACGGCGATCTGGTTGACTGGCAGGGGCTTGCCGCACGGGTGCACGACAAACAGGCGCTTCTCTGCGTGGCCGCTGATCCCCTGGCGTTGACCGTGCTGACGCCACCGGGGGCCTGGGGGGCTGACATCGTCGTTGGCTCAACCCAGCGGTTCGGCATGCCAATGGGCTGTGGCGGGCCCCATGCCGCCTACATCGCTTGCCGTGATGCCTTCAAACGCTCGCTGCCCGGCCGGCTGGTGGGCGTCAGTGTCGATGCCGCGGGTCAGCCTGCCTATCGGCTGGCCCTGCAGACCCGCGAACAGCACATCCGCCGCGAGAAGGCAACCTCCAATATCTGTACCGCACAGGTGCTTCCTGCCGTGGTAGCGGCGATGTATGCGGTCTACCACGGCCCCGACGGGCTCACCGCCATCGCCACCCGCGTAGCCGACCTGACTGCCACCCTTGCCGCTGGCCTTGAGCAGCTTGGCTGTACGCTTCGGCATAAGCATGCTTTTGACACGCTGGCCATCGCCACCGACCAGCAGACCGAGGCTGTGCTGCAGCGGGCTCGTGATGCAGGCATGAATCTGCGTGGCCTTGATGCCAGTACCGTCAGCATCAGCCTCGACGAAACCACAACCCCTGCCGATGTGGTGGCGCTCTGGCAGCTCTTTGTGACGGCGGAAAACCCGCTGCCGACATTTGCCGCCTGTGCCGCGACCGCCCGGCCCCGGCTACCCGCGTCGCTGCGGCGTGAGGGCGACTTCCTCACCCATCCGGTCTTTCACTCCCACCGCAGTGAAACCCAGTTACTCCGCTACCTGCGGGAACTGGCCGACCGTGACCTCGCCCTCGACCGGACGATGATTCCACTGGGCAGTTGCACCATGAAGCTGAACGCCACCAGCGAGATGATTCCGATCAGCTGGCCGGAGTTTGCCAATGTCCACCCCTTTGCGCCGGCCGACCAGCAGGCGGGCTATGCCGTCCTTGAGCAGCAGCTCTGCGACTGGCTCAGCGAAGCGACCGGCTACGCCGGTATCAGCCTGCAGCCCAATGCCGGCAGCCAGGGTGAATACGCAGGGCTGCTTGTCATCCGGGCCTGGCAGCGGGCCCGTGGCGAGGGACACCGCAACATCTGCCTGATTCCCGCCTCGGCCCACGGCACCAACCCTGCCAGCGCCCAAATGGCTGGCATGGAGGTGGTGGTGACTGGCTGCGATGCCCAGGGCAACGTCGACCTGACGGAACTTGAGCAGGCCTGCGAGCGGTTCAGTGACCGGCTGGCGGCGGTGATGATCACCTATCCAAGCACGCACGGTGTCTTTGAGGCCGACGTCAAACAGCTCTGCGAGATCGTCCACCGGCATGGTGGCCGGGTCTCTATCGATGGGGCCAACATGAACGCCCTGGTCGGCACAGCTGAGCCAGGCCAGTTTGGAGGTGACGTCAGCCACTTAAACCTGCACAAGACCTTCTGCATTCCCCACGGGGGTGGCGGCCCGGGTGTCGGGCCGGTCTGCGTGGTCGATGACCTGGTCCCCTTCCTACCGGGCCATGCCACGGGCGGGGTCGCGACAGCCGGTGGGGTCGGTGCGATTTCAGCAGCGGCTCGGGGCAACGCCGGGGTCCTGCCGATCAGCTGGATGTATATCCGCATGATGGGCGGCGCCGGCCTCCGACAGGCCACCGAGGCGGCAATGCTCTCCGCCAACTATGTCAGCACCAAACTTCGTGACCATTACCCCACGCTCTACACCGGCAACCACGGTCGCATCGCCCACGAATGCATTCTCGACCTGCGGCCGCTCAAGGAAACCAGTGGCATCACCGCGGAAGATGTGGCCAAGCGGTTGATCGACTACGGCTTCCATGCCCCGACCCTCAGTTTTCCGGTGCCGGGCACCCTGATGGTGGAACCGACTGAAAGCGAAGACCTGGCCGAACTCGACCGTTTCATCGAAGCGATGATCGCCATCCGCGAGGAGATTCGCCAGATCGAAGAAGGACGCTGGCCGCGGGAGGATAACCCCGTGACGCGGGCCCCACACACGGCGACCTGCGTCGCCGCGGACTCGTGGGATCGGCCCTATTCCCGCGAGATAGCCGCCTTCCCCGTGCCGAGCCTGCGGCGGCGAAAGTACTGGCCACCAGTCGCCCGAGTCGACAACGTGCATGGTGACCGCAACCTGTTTTGCAGTTGTGTGCCGACGGAGGCCTGGAACGACGCAACGCCCACGGACTGAGCCAGGATGATTGAAGATCCCACCTTTTTTGTCGGCTGGGGAACCCTCTCGCCGATCAATGCCGGCCTCGCCCAGGGCAAGGGTCGCAGTGGCCTCATCTGGTGCCTGCTCTCGCTGCTGCTTGGCCCCATCGCCACCCTGCTGATCGTGGTGCTCGATCAGGTGCGGCCCTACGACTGAGGCCGGAGGCCGAACGACCGCACATTCCACATGACGATGGTGACAAGGACGATGGCCACCGTCCCGGCCACCTGCCAGGGATCGTGCAGGCACATCAGTACGGCAAAAATGACTGTGGCCGCGACATAGACGGCACTGGCCAGCTGGACCGGCAGCGTGAGTGGCCGTACCGCCGCCGCCGAACTCAGCCGTGGCATCCACAGCGTAGTTACGGTGAGTGCTGAACAGAGTGAAAGCGTCACGCCAAGGCCACCGAGCAGATCGCGAATCGTCGCCAGGTGGATAAGGACCAGCGCGATCCCTGCCTGAAGCAGGACAGCCCGGCTGCGGCCTGATTGGCCCGCCAGCCACCGCGGCAGGATGCCGTCGTCGGCCATCGCCACAACCACTCGGGAGCCGGCCATGGTCATGCCCGCTACCGCCGACAGCGTCGAGAGCACGATTGCCAGCCGCAGCCACCAGGCAAACACCTCACCCCCAAGAGCCGCCGCAGCCACCGCCGCCACCTCGGGCTGGCCAGCCAGATCGCCTGCCGGTGCCGACCGCAGCATGACATCGTTCAGCAGCAGATAGATCATGGTCACGGCCAGGGTGCCCAGCAGCACGGCCAGTGGCACCGTCCGCCGGGGGGAATGGGCCTCTGAGGCGATATAGACTGCCTCATTGAAGCCGGTGTAACTGAACATGATCCACATCACGGTCATCGCGAAACTGCCGACTGTCGCGGTGCCGCCCTCAGAGACACCTGCGACGACGGGCGACTGGCTACCCAGAGCGGCATAGCCCCAGCCCACCAGACCCAGAATGGCCAGCATCTTTACCGCCACGACCGCCGTGTTGAGTCGGGCGGCGAGTCGGCCCGCCTCAAGATGCATGAGCCCACAGACGAGGACCACCACGGTGGCGACCGTCTGGGACGGCAGCCAGGCCGGCAGGGCTACCAACGGCTGGGCATAGGCCTGGCAGGTCAGGGCCGCGTAGGCAATGGCTCCGCTGAATCCAGCCGAGAGCGAGACCATGCCGGCCAGAAACCCAAAGAACGGATGGAGCGACCGCGAGAGGTACAGGTATTCCCCACCTGACTGTGGCAGCCGAAAGGCGAGGGCTGCATAGGCCAAGGCACCGCAGCAGGCAATCAGCCCACCGACGGCCCAGGCGGCCAGCACCGCCACTGGTGAGCCGAGAGCCTCGAGGGCGAACCCCGAGGTCGTGAACACGCCTGAGCCGATCATGCCGGTCACAACCAACGCCAGCAGAGTCGGCAGCCCGTAGCCACTTCGAGGCACTGCGCAGTTCGCCATCGCCGGCTGCTCCACCATGCTGCTGGTCACGGCATCACCACCCACGTGTTGAGGGAACTGGAACAGGAGCAAGTCATTTTCTTTGACAGCAGGAAAACTGACCCCGTCGAGGAACGTGCTGTTGATGCCCTCAGCCGCAGCCGGGGGGCAGCGGAAACGCCTGCCGGAATCACCCCGCCAGCAAACATAAACCTCGAGACGAACGTCTTCACAAAAAGCATGGCGGTCTTCTTCACGATCTTCAGACGGCCGCACGTGCGGAACATGAGGTATTCTACCGACCATTCATTCCCCAAAAGCCGGAGCCTCTCCCAAGGAACGCACCGGCTGTTCCCTCGACCTTGGAACCCTGACGGAGGCATTCGATGCAGACAGCACCATCGCAGACACGGAGGGGAGCTATTCACACATTCCTCGCAGCGTTTCTTGTGGTAGCACAGATTCCTGCCGCCCCCCCTGCCGATGCTGCTGCTCCTTCGGCTCGACCCGTTGTGGGCCAGATTGAGCGGCTTGATCCACGCCTCGATGCCCTTGTGCCGGCACATGCCACCATTGAGGTTCTGGCGATGGGCTTCAACTGGGCAGAGGGGCCGGTCTGGACAGGTGCTGGCCAGGCTGGCCTGCCTGCCGACTCATTGCTTTTCAGTGATGTCCCCCAAAACCAGATTCATCGCTGGCATGCCAAGGAAGGGCTCTCGGTGTTCATGGCGCCGTCAGGCTTTACCGGTCCGGCTACCTCGAGCCGAGAGCCTGGCAGTAACGGCTTAGCGATTGATCACCTCGGCCACCTGCTCTGCTGCGAACATGGTGACAGGCGAGTCAGCGTGCTGACGATCGGTGGAGGCAAGCGTACCCTGGCTGACAACTGGCAGGGAAAACGGTTCAACAGCCCAAACGACCTCGTGGTGCACTCATCGGGGGCCGTCTACTTCACCGACCCCGCATACGGGCTGCCAAAGGGTTTCAATGACCCCAGCCGGGAAATTGACTGCTGTGGCGTTTACCGCATTCAGCCAACTGGTGCCGTTGATCTCCTCTGTGACAGCATGACCCGTCCGAACGGCCTTGCGTTGTCGCCCGACGAGAAGAAGCTCTATGTTGCCCAGTCTGCCCCGCAAGAACCCGTCTGGAACGTGTTTGAGATTCAGCCTGACGGCACCCTGGCCCGTGGTGAAGTCTTTTTTAATGCCAGTGAGTTAGCCAACTCCAGACCAGGCATGCCAGATGGTCTCACCGTTGACACGGCAGGCAATCTCTTTGCG
>JBDQOY010000206.1:0-3153 GCA_040260935.1 Pirellulales bacterium | reverse complement strand
GGGTCGAGTTCGCCTGGGGGACCGACATCTACGTCGATCGGCAGATCGTTGCTGAAAAGTTGGCTGTGGCAATGGGCCGTCTGCCCGCCGATATTCGGCCTCAGATGGCCCCTATCTCCTCCATCATGGGGCAGGTGATTCATGTTGGGCTTGAGCCAACCGACGAGAGCGTGTCACCGCTGGAACTCCGCACACTTGCTGATTGGGTGGTACGGCAACGACTGCTGACCATCCCCGGAGTCGCCCAGGTGGTGGTGATGGGGGGGGGGCGAAAACAGTTCCAGGTTCTTGTTGATCCCGATCGGCTGCTGCAGTTTGGGGTGACCCAGCACGAGGTTGAGGAGGCAGTCCGGGCGAGTAATGCGAACGCGACTGGCGGCTATCTTGATCAGGGAGGAACCGAGTTGCTGGTTCGGTCGCTTGGCCGGATTGAATCGGTTGATGACCTGCTGGCGGTCGTGGTGAAGCCGAGTGAACCCCGACCGGTGCTTCTGAGCCAGGTTGCGAAGGTGGTTGAGGGGCCACAGGTCAAACGTGGTGATGCCTCGGTGAACGGCAAACCGGGGGTAATTCTCGTCATAGCCAAGCAGCCGGGCGCAGACACCCGCACCTTGAGCGACAGGGTCGATGCTGCCCTGGCAGACCTCCAAGAGTCGCTGCCGTCGGGGGTGACGATCAACGGTGATCTCTACCAGCAGCGGAAGTTCATCGACCTCAGTATTCAGAACGTCATCGAGGCCTTGCGGGACGGTGGCATCCTGGTGGTTGTGGTGTTGTTTCTCTTCCTGCTTAACCTTCGCACCACATTTATCACGCTGACCGCCATTCCTCTGTCGATTGTTGTCACGGGGCTTGTCTTCGACTGGTTTGGCATGTCGATCAATACGATGACCCTGGGCGGCCTAGCTGTCGCGATTGGCGAACTGGTCGATGACGCGATTGTCGATGTTGAAAACATCTACCGCCGGCTCCGCGAGAATCAGCAGCGGAGTGATCCCAAGCCTGCGCTGCGGGTCGTGTACGAGGCAAGCAGTGAGGTGCGAAATTCGATTGTGTTCAGCACCATGCTGGTGGTGCTGGTGTTTCTGCCGCTGTTTGCCTTGGGTGGCATTGAGGGCCGGCTCTTCACCCCACTCGGCATCGCCTACATTGTCTCGATTCTGGCATCCCTGCTGGTCTCGTTGACGGTGACGCCGGTGCTCGCCTATTGGCTGCTTCCGCGGGCGAACTTCATGAAGCATGACCGGGACAGCCTCCTGTTGCGGGTTCTGAAAGTGGTCGCCGGCTGGGCGATTCGCTTGAGTTTGCGGTTCCCGTGGGCAATTCTGGCTGCGGTGGCTGTGGCGACGCTTGTGAGTGTTGGGGCAGTCATGCAGTTGGGGCGTGATTTTCTGCCGCCCTTCGATGAGGGGACGGTCCAGGTCAATGTGATTTTGCCGCCAGGAACGTCACTTGATGCCTCCAACCGAATTGCCGCCATGGTCGATGAGCGAATTCGGACAGTGTCGGGCGTTGCCAACTTCAGCCGCCGCACAGGACGGGGGGAGCAGGACGAGCATGCTGAAGGAGTCAATGCCTCCGAGATTGTTATCAGTTTTGATCCGGATGCGGGCCGTGGCCGAGAGGAGGTGCTGGAGGAAATCAGAGAGAAACTGAAGGACGTTCCTGGTGTTGTCACCTCTGTCGAGCAGCCGCTCGCACACCTCATCAGTCACATGCTCTCAGGTGTCAAGGCGCAGGTGGGTATCAAGCTGTTCGGTGATGACCTCGGCGTGTTGCGGCGAACAGCAGAACGCATGGAGGCAGCAATTGCTGACGTGCCTGGGGTGACTGACCTCATGGTCGAGCAGCAGGTCGAGATCCCGCAGTTACAGATTCGGTTGCGGCGTGATCGCTTGGCTCGCTACGGGCTCACTGCGGATGCGGTCAATGAGTTCATCGAGACAGCCATGAACGGCCGAGTTGTCTCCGAGGTTCTCGATGGGCAGCGGACATTTGATCTCTTGGTACGGCTCGACGAGCCGCATCGTGGGGATCTGGATGTTCTCCGGCAGGTGGCGATCAATTTGCCGGGTGGTGGCCGGGTCCCTCTGGAGACGGTGGCCGAGATCGTCGAGGGCAGCGGCCCCAATACGATTAATCGGGAGAACGTCCGCCGTCGCATCATCGTGCAGTGCAACACGACGGGCCGCGATCTCGAGGGAGTTGTTTCCGATATTCAGCAGCGACTCAAACCGCTTGAGGCGGAACTGCCGACCGGGTATTTCGTCGAATACGGAGGGCAGTTCGAGAGTCAGCGGGAGGCGACGCGAATGCTGGGCCTGCTCAGCCTGGTGTCGTTTGCGGGCATGTTTCTCGCCCTGACAACGCTGTTCCGCTCAACCAATCTCGCTTTGCAGGTGCTGGCTGCCCTGCCGATGGCTGCAATCGGTGCGGTTGCGGCAATTCTCCTGACCAATCAGTCACTGACGGTTGCCAGCATGGTTGGCTTCATTTCGCTGTGTGGGATCGCGTCGCGAAATGGCATTCTTCTGATCGCCCACTACCTGCATTTGGTGGAGCATGAGGGCGAGGGATTTACCCACGAGATGGTTGAGCGGGCGGGCCGCGAACGCGTCGCACCGATGATGATGACCGCCCTCACCGCTGGGATCGCCCTCGTGCCGCTGGTTCTGGCAGCAGGCGAGCCGGGCAAGGAGATTCTTTACCCCGTCGCGACGGTCATTCTTGGAGGGCTGATCAGTTCCACGCTGCTCGATTTCTTCGTGCACCCTGCCCTGTTCTGGTGCTTTGGTCGTCGGCAGGCTGAACGGCTCATGCAGCAAGCAAATGACGACGTCTAAGCCGCCCCGCTCGGGCTCAAGTTTGGAGGCGCTTGGAGATAGGGCCCGGCTGATTAGCGGTCACCGCCGTCGCGTTCAGCCATCGCCCCCTGTTGGTCGCGGCTATGCTTTGGCACGGTGTCCTGCAGTTCAACCAAGTCCCTCACCCGACCCCGCTAGGTGCTGCTGCTTGGCCGACGATTGGGAGAAAAGTTAAACGGGTCATCCTCGGGTGGTGGGCTGGCTGGAACGTCTGCCCCACCGGACTCCCGTGGTTTCGATGTGCGAGGTTGATCTGTGAACGGGTCATTCCCAAACGGATCCTGGGAGG
>JBDQOY010000205.1:0-4402 GCA_040260935.1 Pirellulales bacterium | reverse complement strand
TTTCTCGGTTGTGCAGGGGAGCGGACATGGGGCGGCAACGCGGGGGAGACGAGATCCCGAATCGTACCGAGCGGCGGTCGGGACAGCAAAGCCGTGCCGCTGGCTGTCGTGGTCAATCGGTGCGACTGCCGACCGAGGCAAGCCTGAGAATGCGAACTGCTTGCGTGCGCGTTGGAGCGTTTTCCCTCGGCTCGCGCCGCGGGCTTCGGGGGGGCGGTGGTGTGACGCTGGCCGTCGGGTGACCCTGCATCCACCCAAGCCCGAGGCGCGAGCCGAGGGAATGTGCATCGCTGACACATTGGGCGACGCGGTTGCCCGCGGAGGCCCAAGGCTGCGGGGGCCATGGATGGCCTCGCAGCCGTGAACCTAAAAGCTCGCGTCGAAATCGAGCGGTGCTCCGGCCTCGGGAGACTCGCCGGTGATCCGCAGGTTCATCGAGGTGTCGAGGAAGATTTTGTCCTGCTTGATCTCTTCGATCACGATCTGCATTTTGTCGTTGGTGTCGATATCAACAAGCGGCCGGCCGCCGGCGTTCAAGGCGACAAGACGCTTTTGAATAAGGGTCGAAAGCTTGAACCGGCCGCCAACCTTGTTGACGATTTCTTCTTCGCGGAGGTCGTCGATCATGTCGCGTGAATATTCCTAAGCAGGTGGGGAGAACGGAAACGGGAGGTGTCAGGCGGAGGCTTTTTCGGCAGGATCGTTCGGCAGGCCGGCGTCACTGAGGATGGTTTTGATGGCCGCGAGGGCAACCTCAACATCATCATTGACCACTCGGTGGCGATAGTGGCCCGATTCACGAAGTTCGCGGTGGGCCACCTCCAGCCGCCGGGCAATCGCCTCGGGGCTTTCGGTGCCGCGGCCACGAAGCCGCTGCTCGAGTTGGGCCGGGTCGGCCGGTTCCACGAAAATCGTCACCGCGTCAGGATACCGCGTCAAAATAGAAAGGGTACCCTCAACGTCGATCTCTAGCACCACCCATTCCCCACGGGCCAGCCGGGGCGTGACCTCATCCTCCAGGGTGCCGTACCAGTATTCGCGGCCGTACACCCGGCAGCACTCGATGAATTGGCCGGCATTTCGGCGGTGATCGAATTCGTGCTGGGACAGAAAGTGGTAGTCGATGCCATCTTGCTCACCCGCGCGAGGGGGGCGTGTGGTCGCGGAAATGCTCGGCACCAACTGGGGAAGATCGGCGAGCAGACGGCGGAGGATCGTCGATTTGCCGACGCCGGAGGGGCCGGAAATGACAACGAGTTGTCCCGGGGCAGTGATCATCGCGTTGTTCTACCCCACTAGCGGTGCCCTTGGAAAGTGGGCCTGATGGGCTCAAGGGGACGCGGCTTCCCCTGCCGTGGGGCGGGGCTGGCCGCCGCGAACCGTCGCTTACTCGATGTTCGCCGCCTGCTCGCGAATCCGTTCGACCTGCGATTTCAGGTCGACCACGGCATGGGCGATTGTGACATCGGCCGATTTCGAGCCGATGGTATTGGCCTCGCGGCCGAGTTCCTGCGCCAAAAAGTCGAGGCTGCGGCCAGGGGCGGGGTCGGCGAGCAGCCCACGGAACTGTTCAATGTGGCTCTCCAGGCGCACCAACTCCTCGGCAATGTCCGAGCGGTCAGCGAGCAGAGCAATCTCTCGAATGAGGTCATTCTCATCGAGACGCGTCTGGTGGGCCTCAAGCACTTTCCCCACCCGCTCCAGCAATCGCTGGCGGTGTTCGGCCACCACTTCTGGGACCCGCTGTCTGATCTGTTCGACGCGGTCAATGATGGCAGAGCAGGCCTGCTCAAGATCAGCGACCAGCGCCGCCCCTTCGGTCTGCCGCATGGTGTCGAGCTGGTCGAGGGCCGCAGTGGTGGCGGTGGCAATGATTGGCCAGGTCGCTTCGACGGCGGTGGCATCGGGCGGCGCGTCGAGCAGCACTCCCGGCAGGCTAAGCAAGGGGTCGATGGTTTGAGGGGTCGGCAGCCCGCGGTCGTCGCAGAAGGCCTCCCAGTCATCGAGATAGGCGGCCAGTTGATCGCGATCGAGCCGCCTGCCGGTCGGTACGGCGGAACCACTCACCTCGAGGGTGACCTGAAGACTGCCTCGCCGAATGCGGTCGCGAATGGCGGACTCAAGCCGGGGCTCGAGGAGGTGAAAGCCCTCGCGTGTGCGGATGGAGCACTTCAGGTGCCGATGGTTGACGCTACGGATTTCGACCCGGCAGACCACACCCTGATCATCGGCGAAGCCTTCGCCACACCCGGTCATGCTGCGGGCCATGGTGCGTCTCCTGGGCGGTCACTCGGCGGGCGTTTCAGCCTCAGGGGTGGCGGCTGGTTCAGCGGGAGGTGCCGTTTCCGCAGCGGCAGCACCAGCTGGTGCTGCAGGTTCCGCTGAGTCGGTTGCGTCCGATTCGCCGTCAGTCGGTTCTGCCGTCGTCTCTGGGGCAGTCTCTGTGTCAGTCGCGGCCTCCTCCGCTGGAGGGGCTGTGTTGGCGGGAACCTCCTCGGTGGTTCCGAGACCCTCAAGTGCCGCCGGGGCTGCACCACCAAGGTTCGTACTGAAGAGCGACTGTTGGGTGCCGAGCACATTGATCGAGAGGATGCAGAGCAGAATCCAGAATGTTGCCACACCGATGGTGATCTTCGTGAACAGGTCACCTGCTTTGGTTCCAAAGGCACTCTGGCCTCCCATGCCGCCGAGGGCGCCAGCGAGGCCGCCGCCGCGTCCACGCTGGATCAGCACCAGGAGAATCAGAAAGATCGAGGTGGCCACCAGCATAAAGCCGAGCAGAAAGCGGACGAACAGAAACATCGCGGACATAACCTCCAGAGGCGAAACCGGGCGGCGTCAGGGCCAGTCCCGGAGAAGTCGATCAATGTACCGGGGGCCGCCCGCGGCGACTATCCCGATGTCAGTAGGTTCAGGCCGTTGCGGCGAAATGGGCGGCGATCGCTAAAAAGTCAGTGTCTTTTAGGCTAGCTCCGCCGACCAGTGCCCCGTCGATGTCGGGCTGAGCGGCCAGAATGGCGGCATTGTCCGGCTTGACGCTACCACCGTACTGGATGACGACCTGGTCGGCCGTCGCGGCATCGGCCAGAGCAGCAAGTTGCTGGCGGATCAGGGCGTGCACCTCTTGGGCCTGCTCGGGCGTGGCCACCTTGCCGGTTCCAATGGCCCAGACCGGCTCGTAGGCGATGATGATGCCCGCCACCTCAGCAGCCGAGAGCCCCGCCAGGGAGCCCTGAATCTGGCTGGTGACGACCGCGGCGGTGCGGTCCTGCTCCCGCTCCTCAAGCGTCTCGCCGACGCAGACAATCGGGGTGAGGCCCGCAGCGAGAGCCGCCTTGGTCTTGGTGTTGACGATTGCATCGGTCTCGCCGAACAGCGTCCGCCGCTCCGAGTGGCCCAGGATGCAGGAGCGGCAGCCGACATCGACGAGCATGGCGGGGGCAATCTCGCCGGTGAAGGCGCCCTTGGGCTGGTCGTGCAGGGTTTGTCCGCCAAGGGTCACACCAGACGGGCTGGCTCCGTCGGTCAGGTCGATCGCCGTGGCAACGGCCTCGAGGTAAATCGCAGGCGGGCAGAGGATGAGTTCGACACCGCGGCATTCGCCTGCTCCGGCAGCCACGCCCTTGGCGAGCGCCACGGCGGCGGCGTGATCGAGATTCATCTTCCAGTTACCGGCAACGATACGACGACGGGCAGCCATGCGAAGGTCCTTTTTCCTGAGGAGCAGAGGTCTGAGATGAAGACGAGCCGACCCGCGGTCAACCGGTCAGCACAAGACGAGGTGAGTGGGGACGAGGTAAGTGGGGCGATTGCACCAGCGCGACCGGCCGGGCTGTCAGCGTGAGGTTGTATCATCCAACGAGGCTGGCCGCAGCATAGCTGCCGAGAATCGCGACCCGGGTGCACCGCTTTTCCAGTGACGCAATCGCCCGCCGGACCCGCAGATCGTCACGATGGCCTTCGAGTTCCACGAAAAAAATGTAGCCACGTTTTTCGCCGGCCAGTGGAAACGACTCGATCCAGGTCAGGTTGAGTTTCTGCCGCTTTGGGATGGAGAGGGCATCGGCTAGACCACCGGGGCGGTGTTCAATTTCGAACATTAGGGCAGTCTTGTCCTTCCCGGTGCGTTTGGCATCGGCGTGGCCAATGACGGCGAACCGGGTGGTGTTTCCGGCGACGTCCTCAATGTTTTCTGCGAGGACGGCGAGGCCATGGTGCACGCCTGCCTGGCGGCTGGCAATGGCGGCCGCGTGGGGGGTGCGGGCGGCAGTTTCGGCCGCAGCACTGGTGCTGGTCACTTCGACCAGCGTGGCGTTGGGCAGGTGCCGGGCCAGCCAGTTGCGGCATTGCGAGAGCGCCTGGGGGCGGCTGTAGACCTCGCGGACATCGTGCCGTTCGCACG
>JBDQOY010000204.1:0-6325 GCA_040260935.1 Pirellulales bacterium | reverse complement strand
CGCAGGACGGGTGACCGGCGTCAGGCGGGGGGATGAACTGCTGTCCGCAGACGTCGTGGTTCTGGCTGTGCCCTGGCGTGCGGCAGCACGACTGGTTCCCGATTTGCTGCCACCGGTCGATGAGTCATTTGTCGGTTCTCCGATCACGGCGGTCCACCTCTGGTTCGATCGTCCCATCGTCGATTTGCCCCATGCCGTGCTCGTCGGTCGCGTCTCCCAGTGGGTTTTTCCGGGTGAGCATGCAGAGGCTGACGGTGGACACCACTGTCAGGTTGTGATCAGTGCTTCGCGAGGCCTCTGTGATGGGGACCGCGAGCGGTTACTCAAGACGGTAGTGGAGGACCTAGAGGCGGTCTTCCCAGCGGCCGCAACCGCCACGCTGCTCCGGTCACGTATTGTGACGGATCCGACTGCGGTGCTGTCAGTCCGTCCCGGTATCGAAACGGTCAGGCCAGCGGTGGTGACCCCAGCGGAGAATCTCTTTCTGGCGGGTGACTGGGTAGCGACCGGGTGGCCGTCCACGATGGAGGGGGCGGTCCGAAGCGGCCGGCTGGCAGCACTGGCCGCCAGTGAGCGGTCCCAGGGTCTCGTGGCTGATCTTCCTAAGAACCTGCTCGTGCGGTTGCTGGTGGGCTCGATGACGCCGCCGCAGCAGGCGTGAGCCGGTCACGGCTGTTCGGCAGACGCTGCGATGATGTCCACCAGTCCACTGGCGAGCCTCTGGGACTGGGCAAGTCCCCGTTCCCAAAGGTGCCAGAAATCGACCGCTGCCCCGGGACGCCGGGCGATGGCCCCAAGGGCCGTGCCGAGCCGACGCAGTTGTGAGAGCGGCTGGCTCAGGCGGGTCACTTCACGCGGCAGGGCTTCCGCGGCGGTGTCGGAGATGACCCGCAGCGAAAGGAAGCCTCGGCCGGTTGTCTCCGCGACCGTCGCCACGGCCCACGACTCCATGTCAACCAGATCGGCCGCGGTTGCCTGTCGCAAGGCAGCCTTGGCGGCAGGGTTCGGGACAATGCCGTCAACACTGATCAGCGTGGTGTTGGCCGGTGGATGATGCTGCCAGAAGCGGGCGGCGAGGGTGTCGTCAACTGGGTGGGGTGGCTGCTGGGGGTGTGCCTCAGCCACGATACGGGCAGGCATGATCAGTTGACCACGGGTGAGATCGGGGTTCAGGCCCCCGGCAAACCCGGCCGAGACAAGCCAGTGAGGATCGTGCCCATCACAAAGTAGGCGGGCTGCCCGGCCGGCGGCGGCCTCTCCGACACCGCAAACGGTCCAAACAACCTGTTGTCCGGCCAGGCTTCCCGTGGCGATCGTCAGCCCCGCGACATGGTAAAGCCTGGAACCGGTCACCAGGCCCTCGAAGGCATGGGCCTCAAGCGGCAGGGCAAAGATGACACCGAGTTGACAGCCTAAGCCTGGAGAGTCTGGCGGCATTGGCAGCCCTCAAGAGTGATAAAGACGGTTGGCGTGGTATGACGAAGCGGACGGGCGACAGGGCAGAGACACCTGGAAGCAACTGTCCTTGCCGGGCGTGCTTGTGACCGTGATCGTGCCGCCGTGGCTGTGGACAATCGCTTGGCAGATAGCGAGGCCGAGGCCGCCCCCCCTGCCCTGCCGCTGGGTGCGGGCAGCATCGGCTTGGTAGAAGCGGTCAAAGAGCCGAGGAAGGTGGTCCGGCGAAATGCCGCAACCAGTGTCGCGAATCTCGATGACCAACCAGTTGCCGCCCGTGAGGGTGGTGTGAACCGTGACCGAGCCGCCCGGTGGGGTAAAGCGGATGGCATTGTCGATGAGATTCCCCAGAACTTGCCGAACTTGCTGGGTGTTCCCTTGAACCGTGAGCCCGGTCGGTGGCGGAGTACACGAGAGGGCGACTTCCTGCTCGTCTGCCACTCCGGTGAACATGGAGATTGTCTGCTGGAGGACTGCGGCGAGGTCAACCGCTTCGACTGCCGAGGGTGCCACCTCCGGAGCCGTTTCAGCGAGCAGCAGCAGATCATTGGTGAGCCTGGTGAGCCGGAGGGTTTCTTCCAGAAGATCTTCAAGCGTTGCCCGATAAGCGGCAGGAGTGCGGTCACGACTGAGCGAGACTTCGAGACTATTCCGAACCGCCGCAAGTGGTCCGCGGAGTTCATGCGCCGCGTCGGCAACGAATTGTTCTTGACGCTCGACATGGCTGGCGACCTGATCGAGGAGGCGGTTGATCGTCCTGGCGAGGTGGTCGAGTTCGTCATCGCTGCCTCTGACGGTCAGGCGATCCCCGAGTCGGGTTGGCCGTAACTGATCTGCCGTGTTGAGAATGTCGGCGATGGGGCGAGTGGCCCGTACCGCCAGCCAGTAGCCCGCCAGCGGTGTGACCACGGCAATGCCCAAGCCCACCGGAATCAGGAGTTTGGTCAGGGCATCAACGTCGTCGTCGAGATACGTCGTTGGCATTCCGACTCGCACATCGAAGTGGTCGGCTGAGGGGTCGTCGACCCGAGCCTGGGCGAACCGGTAGCCGGCGGCCTCCACCACGGTTTTCGGGTTCTCTGCTGTGGCAGGTGCATTGAGGATGGTGGGGGGGCAGCCGTCGCTGTTCCAGACCGTGCCGCCCGTGGCGTCGAGCAGTTGGGTGAACCAGCCACGGGCCTCGTGCCCCTCTGCCTTGCGCCGGAGTTCTGCCACGACGGCCTGCGTATCGGGTGAAAAGTCGGCGAGCGCCAGTGCGACTTCATTGACCTCACCGATGAGGACGGCGTCGGCCTCCCGCACGAGCATCGCCCGGCTGCCGATCCGCACTGCAGCCAAGGCCGCGGTCACGGTGAGGAAAACGACCAGCGTGTTCCAGAGGGTCAGCTGGAATCGCAACGACGCCCAGGAGAGCGGTTCAGGTGTCGGCGAGGGCATAGCCACGACCTCGGACGGTCTTGATGTACGAGCCGGAGCGACCCTTGTCGAGCTTAGCCCGCAGTCGGGTTATGTGGACCTCAATCACGTTCGTGGGGCCGTCCCAGTCAAACCCCCAGATATGCTCGCAGAGCATGGTGCGGGTGACGACCTGGCCGCGGTAGCGGAGCAACAGTTCCAGCATGCTCATTTCGGTCGGTGTCAGGTCAATTTCACGGCCGTCAGCCCGGACCCGTTTGGTGGCCAGGTTGAGGCAGAGGTTGCCCGCCGCCAGTTCCGGAGCGGGTCGGTCGGCCGCCCGTCGATGGAGGACCTCAATGCGGGCGAGGAGCTCATCGAGAGAAAATGGCTTGACGAGATAGTCATCGCAGCCGGCGTCGAAGCCGGCAAGCTTGTCAGGCAGCGTGCCCTTGGCCGTCAGCATGATGACAGGTGTCCGCACCCCAGCGGCGCGGGCGTCGTGGAGAACATCGATGCCACTGGCCCCCGGGAGCATGGCGTCGAGCACGACGAGGTCAGCCGCCAGGAGGGCCTGGTCGGCAATTGCCTCGCGGCCGTTGTCGAGGCAGCGACAAGTGTGCCCTCGCTCACGCAACGCGGTGACGACCGCGCGGGCGATGGTAGGGTCGTCTTCAATGATGGCGACGTGCATAAAAGGCAGGCATGGCAGTCAAGGCAGAGCGTCAGGCAGGGAGCCGAAAGTTGTCGTGGGCCGCGTGTTTGGTGCTGGCGGCTGAGCTCATTCCCATTCGATGGTTGCGGGGGGTTTCGATGAGATGTCGTAGACGACGCGGTTGACGCCGCGAACTTCGTTGATGATTCGCGTTGAAATCCTGCCGAGCACCTCGTAGGGAAGGTGGCTCCAGTCGGCGGTCATGAAGTCTTCAGTCTCCACCGCTCGGACGGCGAGAACATTTTCGTAGGTGCGGGCGTCGCCCATCACACCGACGCTTTCAACCGGGAGCAGAACGGCGAAAGCCTGGGAGATTTGCCGCATCAGGCCCGCCCGGGCGAGTTCCTCGAGGACGATTGCATCAGCCTCTCTGAGTGTGTCAAGCCGGGGCCTGGTCACCTCCCCAAGGCAGCGGACCGCCAGCCCTGGGCCGGGAAATGGATGCCGCCAGACGATTTTTTCGGGCAGGCCAAGGTTGAGGCCGAGTTGCCGGACCTCATCTTTGAAGAGGTCACGCAGTGGCTCGATCAGCTCAAACTGGAGATCTTCCGGCAGTCCGCCCACATTGTGGTGCAGTTTGATGGTCGCCGCTGGCCCATCGGCGGCGGCTCCGCTCTCGATGACATCGGGATAGAGCGTGCCCTGGGCGAGGAAGCGAGCGTCTTCAATCTTCGCCGCTTCATCGGTGAAGCATTCAATGAAGGTCCGGCCGATGCGACGACGCTTCTCCTGTGGCTCGGTGATCCCGGCAAGGACGTCGAGAAAGCGGTCTTCGGCTGAGACAACGTGCAGGTCAGTTTTGAAATGGTCGGAAAACTCGCTGATCACGGCTGCCGCCTCGTTTTTTCGCAGCAGTCCATTGTCCACGAGGATGCAAGAAAGTTGATCACCAATGGCCCGGCTGATCAGGGCCGCGACCACAGCAGAGTCGACGCCCCCGGAAAGCCCGCAGATCACCCGGCCCGTGCCAACCTGCGTGCGGATCGCAGTGATGGCCAGTTCGGCGAAGTCTTCGAGTCGCCAGGTGCCGGTGCAGCCACATTCCTGCCGCAAGAAGTTTGCCAAGATGGTGCTGCCGGCCGGCGTGTGGGTGACCTCGGGGTGAAACTGGAGCCCAAAAACCGGGAGGGAGCGGTGCCGCACCGCCGCGAGCGGACAGGTGGCCGTCGTGGCCAATGGGATGAAATCGTCGGAGACGCTGGTGACCTGATCCCCGTGGCTCATCCAGACGTCGGTCGTCGTGGGAACGTTGGTGAAGATCGACTCGGTGGTCAGAACGTTGCAGCCCGCCCGGCCGTACTCTCGAGCCTCGGCCCGACCCACCTTGCCGCCGAGCGCCTCACAGGCTGCCTGCATGCCGTAGCAGATGCCTAGCACAGGGATGCCAAGCGACAACAGCCCCGGGTCGCAGCGGGGGGCGTCGGCCTCGTAAATGCTTGCTGGTCCGCCCGAGAGGATGATGCCTTTTGGAGCAATCTCGGCAACCCGTTCGGCCGTGATGTCATGCCGGACAATTTCACAGTAGACATGCTGCTCACGGACCCGCCGCGCGATCAGTTGGGCATACTGCGAACCAAAGTCGAGCACGAGCACCCGCTCGGTGTTGACGGCGTTGCGGGTGGCGGCAACCTCGGGGCCACGTCCGGATTCAGTGGTGGTCTGGGACACAGGGTATTCCAGCGGACAGGGGGTTGGGTGAAAGCCCATGAGTATACCGCCCACGGCGGGTGGGAACACCGCCGCGATTCAGGCCCGGGCGGGGGCGCTGGTAGAGTGGAGAGAGGTGGAGAATCACCCGATCCGCCCCCTCGATGGCTCTCGGAGACCCCCGATGCTCGCGTTGCTTACCAATGACGATGGAATGTATGCCCCCGGACTGGCTGCCATGGAGCAGGCACTGGCAGGCCGGCTCGAAACGACGGTGGTTGCGCCTGCGACTGAGCAGAGTGGTGTCGGTCATGCGATCACCTTCCTGTCACCGCTGACCGCCAAAGAGGTCTTTGCGGGGGAACGGCGACGTGGCTGGGCGGTGGATGGCAGCCCAGCCGATGCCGTGAAACTTGGGATCTCCGCGTTCTGTCCCCGGCGTCCCGAGGTGGTTATCAGTGGCATCAACAGCGGTCTCAACGCGGGGATCAATGTGCTCTACTCCGGCACGGTCGCTGCTGCCATTGAGGGGGCCTTCTTCGGGATCACCAGCATTGCGGTGTCACTGGAGTGGGATGATCATGCCGACTATGAGCGGGCCGCGGAGATTGCAGCGGTGGTGATCGAACGTCTGCTGGCGCGTCAGCCCCCGGCTGGCAGTCTGTTCAACGTCAACATCCCGACCGCTGCCCTGACTGGTCAACCGGCGGTGCGGGTCGTACCGATGAGTGTTGCCCGGTACGGAGAGGCATTTGAACGCCGCGTCGATCCGCGGGGGCGGAATTACTATTGGGCGACCAATGATCCGCCTCCCCCGCCCTCCGCGGTCGAGAGTGACATCACGGCCCTGACTGCCGGGGCGATCACTATTACGCCGCTCGACTACGACCTGACGCATCGAGCCAGCATCGATGAACTTGCCGAAGAGGACTGGGCCGCGGTACTTGCAACAGCGGGGAGGACGTCTGCCTGATCTCACCGCCGTACTCTTGCGGCAGTGGGGCACCGTGTAGGAGACCGGTTGGTCAATCGGTGGTTTCCGCCGCATTTGCGGCAGCTGCAGGCTGGCTTTCCGTCGCCGGCGTGAAGGGCCACGCTTCCAGTGACCAGAGG
>JBDQOY010000203.1:0-4469 GCA_040260935.1 Pirellulales bacterium | reverse complement strand
GAATGGCTCCGCATGGCTGAGGCACAGGGGGTGCTCAGAATCCGGCCGGCCGACGTGCACGAGGCCGGCTCGCTGGCGGAAGAGCTCGTGCACAACTTTGTCACCAATCTGTTTCAGCCCCTGTTGCTCTTCTTCTTCATGGGCTTTTTGGTGCCCATCCTCAAGGTGCCATTTGAATTTCCCAAGGCGCTTTATCAGAGCTTGGTGATCTACTTGTTGATTGCGATTGGCTGGCATGGTGGGGAGTTGATGGCCCACCTTTCTTCGCGGGAGATTGCCGTGGCTGGAGGCTTGGCCGCAGTTGGCTTTTTCACAAATGGCCTGATCGGCTATCTCGCGACGGTGATCCTCCGACGGACCACCCGGATGCGGCAGATTGATGCGGTGACCGTGGGGGCGTACTACGGCTCTGATTCAGCCGGTACGTTTGTCACCTGCCTCGGCATTCTCTCGATGCTGAACATTCTTCACGACAGTTACATGCCGGTGATGCTGGCGGTGATGGAGATTCCCGGCTGCCTGATCGGCCTCTTCTTGATCTCCCGGCTGCGGCGGAACGGGATGGATCCCGCAGGGAACATGCCGGGTGAAGCCGGCTATACCGCACCGGCCAAGCAGGCTGCCGGCAGTGAGTCGATTCTCAGCCCGAAGATTTTGCACGAAGTATTCCTCAATCCCGGCTTGTTCATGCTGTTTGGCGGCATTGTCGTCGGCTTCATAAGCGGCGTGCAGGCCTTGAAGGACCCATCGATCGTCGAGGGACCGAACCATCTCTTTCTGTTCATCTTCAAGGGTGCGCTCTGCCTGTTCCTGTTGGAGATGGGGATGACCGCCAGCCAACGGCTGCAGGATCTCAAGACCGCCGGCATCGGGTTCATTATCTTCGGTCTACTGGGGCCGGTCCTCTTTGCGACGCTGGGCATGATCATTCTGCACGGGTACAGCCTAGTCCTGGGGCATGCCTTTGCCCTTGGCACCTATGCCCTGTTCGCGGTGCTCTGTGCAGCTGCCTCGTATATTGCCGTGCCGGCAGTGCAGCGGATTGCCATTCCTGAGGCAAGTCCGACGCTGCCGCTGGCCGCCTCACTTGGCCTGACGTTCACCTGGAATGTAACGATTGGGATTCCGGTTTATATTGAAGTTGCCCGGCAGATTGTGGCGGCCTTCCCGGTCACGGGGTAGGAAACCGTCCCATCAGATCGTTCGGTACTGGAGGACAACCAATGGTGCAGCTGCAACCGGCCCGCAGGATCGTCATTGTGGTGGATGCCGTCTTGCGGCAACGCGTTCTTGAGGACGTCACCGCGCGGGGGGTCACGGGCTACAACTACAGTTTTTGCTTCGGCAAGGGAGTCCACGGCGTCACCGGCAGTCGGAACTGTGACGGCGATCTTGCCCGAATCGAAATGGTTGTGCACGAGTCCGTCGCGGAGGCTGTGCTCGACTACGTCCATGAGAAGCAGGGTCAGCAGTTCGGCCAGTACGCCTTCTCAGCCTTTGTCGATACGGTCGAGATTGACCCGACAGACTTGTCGTTTTCCACCCCCAGCTGAGTTTCGGTGACTCGTTAGGCACCCTTTGGCCGGAAAGCCTGCACCCGGGCTGGATCAGTCTCCAGTCGCGGTGGCTGTGGCGTGTCGGTGTGGATCAAATCAACGCAGTAAGGAATTGCCGGGAAGATCGCGTCGAGGCACTCGCGGATACTCTTGGGCCGGCCCGGCAGATTGACCACGAGGGCCGTGCCGCAGACCCCCGCAGTCTGCCTCGAGAGAATTGCCGTGGGGACGTACTGCAGCGAGACCTGTCGCATCCGTTCGCCAAAGCCCGGCAGCAGTTTCGTGCAAACCTGTTCAGTCGCCTCCGGGGTGACGTCCCGTGGGGCTGGGCCAGTGCCCCCGGTGGTAACCACTAGGCAGCAGCCGTTGTCCGCCAGTTCCTCAATCGCGGAGGCAATCTCATTGAGATCATCCGGCACGATCCGGCTGTCGGCCTGCCAGGGTACGGTCAGCACCTCGTTGAGATACGCCTCAATCGCCGGACCGCCTTCGTCGGCATACGCTCCCCGGCTGGCCCGATCAGAGACGGTCAGGATGCCGATTTTGATAGCGGCTGGCTCTGCTGAGTGCCCTTCGCTCACCCGAGGATGCCCCGCTGGTTGAGCAGGTCAACGATCGCTTCGACACAGCGAGCGACCGGCAGTTCGTCAGTCGGGAGAACTAGGTCGGCGGCCTCCGGTGCCTCGTATGTCGCTGAGACACCGGGGAAGTTCGCCAGTTCACCGGCATCAGCCTTGGCGTACTGGCCCTTCTCATCCCGCTGACGACAGACCTCGACGGGGGTCGACAGGTGGACGATGAGGAACCGATCCGTTCCAACTAGGGCCGCTGCCTTCTGCCGGGTTGCCTTATCAGGTGCGACGAAGGCGGCCAGCACAATCAACCCGGCCTCGTTGGCCAGCTTGGCCACTTCGATTGACCGCCGCAGGTTCTCGCTCCGCTCGCTCGCCGAAAAACCAAGGTCGCGGCTGATACCCAGCCGCATCGCCTGGCCGTCAAGGACCATCACCGCCCGGCCGTCATCGAACAGTCGACGCTCGAGGGCTCGTGCGATCGTTGTCTTGCCCGACCCGGTCAACCCGGTGAGCAGAATTGTGACCGGTTGCTGTCCGAACCGGGCCTGGCGTTCGTCGGCGGTGACTTCACTGGTTGAGGCGGTCAGGCCCTCGGCCGCCGGCTCGTCGTCCCAATGGGCCGCGCCTTCTTCCCGTTCACGATCGAGAATCATCCCAGCGCCAACAGTGCTGTTGGTAAGCCGGTCGATGACGATGAAGGCACCTGTCGACCGGTTGCGGCGGTAGGCGTCGTGGGCGATTGGTGCAGCCAGGGTGATGCCGCAGCGACCAATCTCGTTGAGGCTCAGCGTCGGTGCCGGCTCACGGTGGAGCGTGTTGATGTCGACTCGATACCGTAGCGAGGCCACCCGGCCTGGTGTCACCTTACTCGTCTGCTTGAAGAGATATTCCTTGCCTGGCACGAGAGCCGTTTCATCCATCCAGATCAGCATTGCCTCGAATTTTTGATCGACCTTTGGCAGGTTGCCAGCGCGGACGATCATGTCGCCACGGCTGGAGTCGATTTCGTCTTCCAGGGTCAGCGTGACCGACTGGGGAGCGAAGGCTTCGTCCAGTTCCCCGTCGAAGGTGATGATCGACTTGATGCGGCTCTTTTTGCGGGAAGGCAGGGTGATGATCTCATCGCCTTTGCGAATGATGCCGGAGGCGATCGTCCCGGCGAACCCCCGAAAATCGAGGTTCGGCCGGGTGACGTACTGAACTGGAAAACGGAAGTCTTCCATGTTCCGGTCGGAGCCGATGTAAACGGTCTCCAGCAGGGTCATCAGCGGGCGACCCTCGAACCAGGGCATGCTGTCGCTGTTGGTCACCACATTGTCGCCCTTCAGTGCCGAGATCGGCATGAAGTGGACATCCGGTAGATCGAGGCGGCTGGCGAAATCAACGTAGTCACGGCGAATCGTTTCGAACACCTCTTCGCTGTAGTCGACGATGTCCATCTTGTTGATCGCGACCACAACATGCTTGATGCCCAGCAAGGAAACAATGAATGAATGCCGCTTGGTCTGGGGCAGTACACCGTGGCGGGCGTCGATGAGAATGATCGCGAGGTCAGCCGTTGAGGCCCCCGTGGCCATGTTGCGGGTGTACTGCTCGTGGCCGGGGGTATCGGCGATGATGAACTTCCGCTTGTCGGTCGAGAAGTAGCGGTAGGCAACGTCGATCGTGATGCCCTGCTGCCGCTCATCCTCGAGGCCATCGGTGAACAGGGCGAGGTCAACCTCTTCGCCGGTGGTGCCATAGCGGGAAGAGTCTTTTTTGATGGCGGCGAGTTGATCTTCGTAGATCATTTTCGACTCGTAGAAGAGTCGGCCGATCAGCGTGCTTTTGCCGTCATCAACGCTGCCGCAGGTGATGAAGCGGAGCAATTCCTTCCGCTCATGCTGGTTGAGGTATTCGTCGATGTCGGTGGCGATGAGGCTGGACTGATGGGACATGGTGTGGCTGGGTCGGGGGAGGCTTGTGAATGAATCGTGATTGACGGTTGGTGTTAACGAGCCACCGGGGCTTGGCCCATGCCATCTCGCCGGACGTTCGCTTCGGACATCCTGTCCTCCACTCACTCGACGGAAACTTCGCTTCGCCATCCCGGCTTCGCTCAGTTTCCGACGCCGCTCAATTGGCACGGGCCAGCCCCTCACCCAAAAGTTCCGAACAGAAACCGAAGAGGGAGAGGCGATAGGAACGGCCCCGGTCGCGTAAATCGCCCCGGCAGGAAGCCGGGTGGTCGGCGACAGAACCCTCGGCGTTCTGTTGTCGACTCCAAGCGGACGGGGGCCATGGATGGTCCCGTCCGCGTGTAGTTAGAAATACCCCTCCTTCTTCTTCTTCTCCATTG
>JBDQOY010000202.1:0-3418 GCA_040260935.1 Pirellulales bacterium | reverse complement strand
TTTCGGTTGCCGTGGGAGATGTTGCGGGACTCGAGGCGGATTTCTTGGCAGTGAATGCCCGGTTTGTCAGCCGCCAGTTTGTGCGGCAGGCGCATCAGGCTGGCAAGGAGGTTTTCGCGTGGACGGTCAATGCCCCGGCGGCGGTCTCTCGGATGATTGGGCGTGGTGTTGATGGCGTGATAACGGATCGGCCCGATATTGCGAGGCAGGTGCTTGCTGACCGTGCAAGCTATAGCCCTGTGGAACGGCTTCTCGTTGAGGTCGCTGAATATCTTGGCGTGCCAACGGCGAGTGCAGGGCAGTAGGGGCCAGCCGCTGCCGGGGAGGGGATCCAGCCGCGGACTGCCTGAGACATCCTGTGTGATCGGGGCTGGCTCTTCGGCCGGTGGGCTTTGCTTGCAGGGTCGGTGAACTTGGGAATAGGCTTTGCTGGATGAAGAAATCAGTTTTTCCAGGGCGTTGGTTTGTCGTCTGTGGCCGGGCGCTTTTGGTGACAGTCGTTGGCTGTGTGGCCAGCACGTCGTGGGAAGCCGCCAATGCGGCGGGCGGGGCGGATCGGCCGAACATTCTGATGATTCTTACGGATGATCAGGGGTGGGGAGATGTCGGTGCCTACGGCGCTGAAGATCTCCGCACGCCGGCAATGGATCGGCTCGTTGCCGCCGGCATGCGGCTCGACAATTTTTATGCCAACTGCCCTGTCTGCTCACCAACCCGGGCAGCGCTGCTGTCTGGCATGGTGCCCGACAAGGTGGGTGTGCCCGGGGTGATTCGGACCAATGCCGATGACAGTTGGGGATTTCTCGATCCGGCAGCTGTGCTCTTGCCCCGGCCGCTGAAGCGGGCCGGTTACCACACGGCCATCATCGGCAAGTGGCACCTTGGGTTGGAGGCTCCCTCGCGACCGACGGACCATGGCTTCGACCACTTTCATGGCTTCTTGGGTGACATGATGGATGATTATTGGAGTCACACCCGACACGGCCAGCATTACATGCGGCATGGTGAGGAAGACGTGCGGCCAGAGGGCCATGCCACCGACATCTTCAGCGACTGGGCGGTTGATTACATTGAGTCACGGGCCAGCAGCGACCAACCCTGGTTCTGCTACCTTGCCTACAACGCCCCGCATTTCCCAGTGCAGCCACCACCGGAATGGCTTGAGCGGGTCATCGCCCGTGAGCCTGGGATCGATCCGACGCGGGCGAGCCTCGTTGCCTTTATCGAGCATCTCGATGCGGGCATCGGTCGAGTGGTCACGGCACTGCAGCAGACAGGGCAGGCTGAGAATACGCTGATCGTCTTCACGTCTGATAACGGTGGACATGAGGGGAGTAAGGCCAACTGCGGACCGCACCGGGGCTTCAAGCAGCAGATGTTCGAGGGTGGTATTGCAGTGCCATTTTGTGCCGTCTGGCCCGGGCAGATCGCTCCAGGTTCTGCCAGTGACCTGGTCGCCCAGACGAGTGATCTCTATCCGACGTTCTGTGAGGCGGCCGGTTTGACGATTGACCATGCGGTCGATGGCATCTCAATTTTGCCAACACTCAGGGGCAACCAGCAGACGCTCGAACGACCGCTCATCTGGGTACGGCGAGAAGGCGGGCAGCGGTATCAAGGGCAGGACTACTATGCCATCCGCCAGGGCCCCTGGAAGCTGCTTCAGAACGATCCTTTCGAGCGGTTCCAGCTCTACCACCTCGAGCATGATCCGCTTGAGCAGCATGACGTTGCCGGCCAGAACCAAAAGGTCGCCAGCCGACTTGCGGCAATGCTCCGGCAGCATATTCAACAGGCGGCTGCAGTGCCGTGGCAGCAGCGGGCGTCCGCTACCAGCGAGTGAGTTGGCACGCTCCCGCAGGTCGGCAGGGCAAACCTGTTGCATCGGCCAGTGGTGTGGGGCGGTTTTCTGCCCGAAAATTAATAGGAATGAAACACCGTTCCGGCAAACGGTCGAGCGGCCTGGTGCCAGAGCAGTCGGCATTCGCGGCCAGTTTCGGTACGATGTGACGCAGGCATGGGCTGGTGTTCGGTCCCACGCTCTCTTGCTCTCTCCTCCTCAGCAAAGGCTGCTTTATGAGTGAAGGCTCTCGCTCCCCCGATTCTCGTCCCTCCCGTCGTGATCTCCTGGCCGCTGGGGCAGGGCTCGCCGCTGCTGGTGTGGCTCACTCAGTCACGGCAGCCCCGGCGGTAAACAGTCGCATTCGGATTGGGTTTATCGGCCCTGGGGGCCGCGGTTTTGGCGCTCATGTCAAGACATTGGCTGCGCTGCGGGAACAAGGCGCGAACATCGATCTTGTGGCCGTCAGCGAGGTTTACAAGAAACAGGAAGACACAGTCTGTGGGTTCATCAAGGAGCAGACCGGTGTCGAACCAAAGCGATATGTCGACTACCAGGACATGCTCGCAGACGAAGCCGTTGATGCCGTCTGCATTGGGACTCCGGATCATTGGCACCACCGCCAGATTGTTGATGCGTTACGAGCAGGCAAGCATGTCTATGCCGAAAAGCCGATGACGAAGACCGTCGAAGAGGCACTCGACGTGGTCACGGTGTGGAAAGAGTCGGGGCGGGTCATGCAGGTGGGGGTGCAGTCAACCAGCCTGCAGGTGTGGGACCAGGCCCGTGAGTTGATCGAGGCGGGCAAACTCGGCAAGGTGCTCGGGTTCCAGACGGAGTATTTTCGCAACTCGTCTAGTGGGCAATGGCGGTACTACAAGCTCGAAAAAGAGATGACGCCGCAGACCGTCGATTGGAAACGCTGGCTGGGGACGGAGGCTGGCTTGGCCCCTGACATGCCCTTCGATCGCGCCCTCTACAAGCAGTGGCGGTGCTACTGGCCCTTCGGCTCCGGTATGTTCACCGATCTGTTCGTCCATCGGACAACAGCGATGCTGAAGGCAACCGGCCTGCGGTTTCCTGCCCGAGTGGTGGGTGCGGGTGGAATTTACCTGGAACTCGACAGCCGCGAGGTCCCCGACGTGGCGACCGTGGTCGCCGACTACAACGAAGGCTGCCAGGGGTTGATTACCGCCACCATGTGCAACGAGCGTTCCCGGATCAGGCAGGTAATTCGCGGGCACAATGGGGCCTTCGACTTCGGAAATGGTGAGCAATTCACCGAGTTTGAGTTTCTGGCCGAACGCCCGCAGGTCACCCGTGACAGTTCGATCAAGGATGAAGTCATCAAGACAGACCTCAATGAAGAAACGTTGAAGAAGACCAACACCACGCACCTCCATTTCCAGAATTGGCTGACGGCCATCGAGGCGGGCGACCCTGCGGCGTGCAACAATACGCCTGACCTGGGAGCGGCCGCAGTGGTGACAGTCATTCTTGGGTCGATGAGTTACCGCAAGGGCAAGGTCTATCACTTCGACGCCGCTGGTGGCCGCTCCCAGGTCAGGCGTATTGTTG
>JBDQOY010000201.1:0-9430 GCA_040260935.1 Pirellulales bacterium | reverse complement strand
GTTCCTGCCGATGCTTATTGCCGCCGTCGGCAGGAACAAGGCCCGCAACTGCATGAAGTAATCGGCTTCCGTTGGACCGGCAAAGGCGGCCACGCCAAGAGCAGCGGTGGCAAGAATGCTGCCGCAATAACTCTCGTAGAGGTCGGCCCCCATGCCGGCCACGTCACCGACGTTGTCACCGACATTGTCGGCGATGGTGGCTGGATTGCGGGCATCATCCTCGGGAATATTGTGCTCCACTTTGCCGACAAGGTCGGCACCAACGTCAGCTGCCTTGGTGAAGATGCCGCCACCCACTCGGGCAAAGAGGGCCTGCGAACTGGCACCCATGCCGAAACAGAGCATCGTCACGGTGATTTCTTCCAGGGACAGCGGCGTCGAGAACCAGGGCACCACCCAGTAGAGAATGAAAAACCAAAGAACAATGTCGAGCAGGCCAAGCCCAACAACCGTCAAGCCCATGACTGCCCCCGACCGAAAGGCAACCTGCAGACCGTCATTGAGACTCTTTTCCGCACCGGCAGCCGTTCGATTGCTCGCCAGCGTTGCCGTCTTCATCCCAAACCAACCAGCCAACCCGGAGAAGAGGCCGCCAGAAAGAAACGCAAAGGGCACCCAGGCACTCTGCACGTTCAGGCCAAATGCCATGAACAGCAGCAGCACGAAGATCACGGCAAAGAACCCAGCGACAACTTTGTATTGCTGCCGCAGATAGGCGTCGGCACCAGTCCGCACATAGCCTGCAATCTCAATGTTCAGTTCTGTCCCGCCTGACTGGGCTTCCATCCACTGATAAAACTGCCAGGCTTGCCAGAGGGCATACCCGGCACCGGCCAGGCCAATGATCCAGAACAGACCGTAGAGGCTGAAGAAGCCAGCCGACGGAGTAGCTACCCCCGCCGAAGCAGAAGCGATTGAAGGGGTCAGCAAGGTCGCGACCGCGACGGAGAGAACAGACGGCATTTTCACGAGTGAGACGACTCCGGGGAAAGAAGAGATGCTGACGACTGGCGGCAACCAGGTGCTGCGCCCGACAAAAGACGACAGGACTTTAACTCTGCCAAAAAAAAAGTGTCAAACAACCGCCCCCAATTTTTTTACGACCTCACTGCACCGACCTGAGCAGAACAGGGGCGGCGCAAAACGCCCACAGCACTGGCCGAAATCACGCAGGCGACGATTCCGCGGTACGGCCATCGACCGGCAACTTGCCGATGCAGCGATAAACAAAGCCGCGATCCCTCATCTCGCCGGGCTCATAGAGATTGCGGCCGTCGATGATCACCGGGGCTGTCATTGTGGCCCGAAGCGAGTCAAAGTCGGGCTGCCGGAAATCGCCCCACTCGGTCACGATCACCAAGGCGTCGGCTGCCGCAGCCGCATCCAGCGGCCCTGAGGCATATTCGAGTTGGTCCCGATATCGCTCCCGAATGTTGTCCATCGCCTCAGGATCAAACACCCGCACGACGGCCTTTTCCGCGAGCAGCCGCTCGATCAGATCAACCGCTGGCGCATCCCGAATATCATCCGTCCGGGGCTTGAAGGCGAGCCCCCAGATGGCAATCCGTCGACCGCCCAGCTGCCCCTCGAAAAAACTGCTTAGTTTCTCACCAAGCACCTGCTTCTGGGCCAAGTTGGTCTCATGAACCGCCGACAGAATCCGAGCCCCGCTGCCCTGCTCTCGGGCCATGGCGGCGAGCGCCTGGACGTCTTTGGGAAAACAACTTCCGCCGTAGCCCGCGCCCGGAAACAAAAACGCAAAGCCGATGCGACGATCATGCCCAATTCCTCGACGAACATCGTCGATATCCGCCTCCATCCGCTCACAGAGGTTAGCCACTTCGTTGATGAAGCTGATCTTAGTCGCCAGCAAGGCGTTGGCGACATACTTCGTCATCTCCGCACTTTCCGGTGTCATCACCAAGAAGGGATGCTCCGTCCGTAGAAAAGGCGCGTAGAGCGTTCGCAGCTTTTCACCAACAGCGGGCGAGCGAACCCCAACCACTACCCGATCGGGCTTCTGGAAGTCCTCGATCGCCGCTCCCTCTTTCAGGAACTCAGGGTTGCTGGCAACCTGCCACCTTTGACCCGTTGCCGCCAGCAGACGTTGCTCGATCCCAGCTGCGGTCCCAACCGGCACCGTGCTCTTGGTAATGACGATCACCTCAGGATCAAGATGCGGTGTAATTGACTCCACCACGCTCCAGAGTGCCGACAAGTCAGCCGATCCATCATCGCTCGGCGGGGTCCCGACTGCGAGAAAAACAATCTCGGCCGACGCAATCGCCTCAGCCGTGTCACCGGTGAACCGCAGCCGGCCAACCTTGGCATTGCGATGCACTAATTCTTCGAGGCCGGGCTCATAAATCGGCACCTCACCCCGATTGAGCCGGGCAACTTTCTCGACATCAATGTCGAGGCAAATCACGGTGTTTCCGCTATTCGCCAGGCAGGCCCCTGTGACCAGCCCAACATACCCGGTTCCAACCACCGCAATTCGCACAGCATGGTCCTTCCTGCATCACACTATCGGTCCGCGTGAACTCACTCACTCTCGGCAACAGCGTCAGCCTCTTCCTGCTCGCCTGGCGGCACCGGCACAACTGCAGCCAAAATGTCAGCCTCATCGAGCCGCATGATCCGAACCCCCTGGGTATTGCGGCCGATAGCCTTGATTTCGCCCACGTTCACCCGTTGGAGTTTGCCACGGGCAGTCATCATCAGCACTTGGTCGGCATCCCGCACGGCCACCACTGACACGACCTGGCCGTTCCGAGCAGTCGTCTTGATGTCCCGAATGCCCTTTCCGCCACGCTTCTGGGTTCGGTACCGCATGCCGCTGGAGTCGCCCTCAGTCTCCTCTCCTGTGGCCGGCTCGTGACCATCTCCTTCATCGGACTCTGCCACCGCTGTTCCAACACCGAAAGGTGTTCGCTTGCCGTACCCCTTCTCGCAGACCGTCAGCAGGGTTGCCTCAGGGTCAGCCACCACGATGCCAACGAGGTGGTCATTCTTTCCGAGTTTGATTCCCCGCACGCCGCTGGTATCCCGTCCCATCGGCCGGGCATCTGACTCCGGAAACCGAATGGCCATGCCGGAGGACGTCGCCAACAGCAGTTCATCGCCGGGCCGCGTCACCACCGCGCCAATGAGTTCGTCGCCGTCCCTCAATTTAACCGCAATCAACCCCTTGGTGCGACGGCGGCGATACTGCTCGAGCGGCGTCTTCTTCACCATGCCACTGCGAGTGGCCAGCAGCAGGCATTGGTCGGGGTCTTCGAAGCCTGACACCGCTCGACACTCAGCGACCTGCTCGCCCTTCTCGAACTCCAGGAGATTGACCAACGCCCGCCCCTTGGCATCCCGCGCGAGTTCAGGAAGTTCAAAGACCCGCATCGAAAAGACCTTGCCATGGGTTGTGAAGACCAGCAGCCAGTCGTGCGTGCTGGCCACAAAGAAGTGCTCGACCGGATCCGATTCATCGACCCGGGCGCCGGTCAACCCCTTGCCGCCGCGGCGTTGCGCACGGTAGGTGTCGGCCGCCGTCCGCTTCACGTAGCCAGAGCGAGTGATGGTGACCACCATGGTCGCTTCGGTGATGAGTTCGGCCATCTCGCGAATATCTGCGACCTCGCCGCTAATCTCCGTGCGTCGGGGATTGGCAAACTTGTTATCGAGGGCGAGCAGGTCTTCACGAATGAGTTCGCGGATGTTTGACTCACTCGAGAGGATCCGCCGGAACTCACCGATTTTGCTGAGCATGTCACGGTGTTCTCCGCCGAGTTTTTCCTGCTCAAGGTTGACCAACTGCCCAAGCGTCAATCGCAGGATGGCGTCGGCCTGCACAGGCGAGAGCCCATAGACTTCAGCGTGCCCCCGCTCCTCCTGCAGAACCGCAAAGCCTTCGTCGCCAAGGGCCCGTTGCAACAGGGCGGCCGGCGCCTCAATCTGAATCAGTCGCTGCTTGGCCTCGGCCTGCGAGGACGAACTGCGAATGATGCGAATCACTTCATCGATGTTCGCCAGGGCTACCAGCAGGCCTTCGAGGGTGTGCTTGCGGTTCCTGGCGCGGGCCAGCAGGTGCTGGGTGCGGCGGCGAATGACCGTGGTGCGGTGCCGGAGGAACTCCTCCAGCATGTTTTTGAACGAAAGCACCCGCGGCTTGCCGTCGACCAATGCGAGGAAGATGAGCGAGAAACTGCTCTGGAGTGGCGTGTACTGATAGAGCTGATTGAGCACGACGTCGGGATCAGCATCCCGTTTCAGCTCCAACACCAGCCGCACCGGCTCCTTCAGATCACTCTCATTGCGGATCGCGGAAATACCCTTGATGCGATCGTCACTGACCTGGTCAGCAATCTTCTCTTCGATCGCATCACGCGTCTGCTGATAGGGGATCTCAGTAATGACGATACGGTTGCGATTCTTGCCGAACTCCTCGACGTGGGCCCGGGCCCGCAAGGTGATCGTGCTGCGGCCCGTCAGGTAGCCCCGCAGCAAGGATTCGCGGCCCATCACGATGCCGCCTGTCGGGAAGTCAGGCCCCGGCACGATCTCAAGCACTTCTGCCATCGAAACGTCGGGCTCGTCAATCAACTTCACCAAGGCCCGGCAGACCTCGCCAAGGTTGTGCGGAGGAATGCTGGTCGCCATACCGACGGCGATGCCCCCTGCCCCGTTGACCACGAGATTGGGAAACCGACTCGGCAACACGACCGGCTCGGTGTTCCGCTCGTCGTAGGTCGGCACAAAGTCGACCGTATCGAGATTGAGATCGTCGAGCATCTGCGAAGCAATCGGTGACAGCCGAGCTTCGGTGTACCGCATGGCTGCTGCGGGCAGACCAGCGATCGAGCCAAAGTTACCCTGCTTGTCGACCAGCACGTGCCGCATGTTCCACTCTTGGGCCATGCGGACGAGCGTCGGGTAGATGACGCTTTCACCGTGCGGATGGTAATTGCCGCTGGTGTCACCCGAGATCTTTGCGCACTTCACCCGCGACGATCCCGGCGACAGGTTCAGGTCGTTCATCGCGACGAGAATCCGTCGCTGAGAGGGTTTCAGGCCGTCTCGGACATCAGGCAACGCCCGACTGACGATCACGCTCATCGCGTAGGTCAGGTAACTCTCTTTGAGTTCCTGCTCGATCGGTAGATCGATCAGCCGTCCTCCGGCTGCAGTCAGTTCACCACTCTGGCCAGCATCGGTCGGCACGGCATCTGGGGACGTACCGCCGCTTCCGTCGGAAGGAGGGGTGGATTCGGGAGTCTCTTCGGCGGGGGTGTCTTCGTCAGCCAAGGGTTGTTCTCCCGGGAAATCCCCGCCTTCAGCAGCGGTGGACAAGAGTTGAACATACCCGCCCCCGGCAGGCGGTCAACCGGCCCTCACTCCGGGAAAAACAGGGGTTCGGGACGACTTGACCGGTACTCCGGTCAGGTCTACGCTCCCGCCCCATTTCCGCGCTTCCCCACAGGCACCGTTGGTGTCGATGCGAAACCCCTACCTCTCCATCCTGCTCGTTGCCCTCGCGGCCGGCGGCGTCCTGCTGCCAGGCATCGGCACCGCTCCCCTCTGGGACGAGGATGAGCCGAAAAATGCGGCCTGCTCCGTGGCCATGCTCGATTCCGGAAACTGGATTGTGCCGACATTCAACGGAGACCTGCGGGTCGAAAAACCACCGCTGGTGAACTGGGTTCAGATGGTCGGCATTGGACTGTTGGGCCGAACTGAGGCCGGGGTGCGGATCGGCTCGGTCTGCCTGACCATTGGCACCTGTCTGCTCACCTCGTGGCTGGGCCGACTCCTCGCCGGCCCGGCTGTTGGCTTGTTGACCGGAATCATCATGGCTAGCTGCCTGTGGACGGCAGTCGGCGGCCGGGCAGCCACCCCCGATGCGCCACTGGTTTTCTGCACCACCCTCGCCGCCACCCTGTTCGCCCACAGCCTCCGCGGGGGCTGCCAAACCATCAGCCGACACCATGCAATCGGCATCGGCTTGGCATGCGGGGCCGCTGTGCTCGCCAAGGGCCCAGTTGGCCTCGTTCTGCCGCTGGTCGCCTTCTGGCTCTCCCGTTGCTGGCTATCGACCACGGCACCAGCGTCAGGCTGGGGAAGCAGGCTTGTTCAGGCTGGGATCGGTCTCCGGCCCCTCACCATCTGTGGCGTCGCAGCTGGCGTTGCCCTGCCATGGTATGCGCTCGTCGGCTTCTTCACTGAAGGCCGCTGGTTGACCGAATTCCTGCTGGTTCACAATGCAGGCCGGTTCGCCGCACCAATGGAAGGGCACGACGGCTCACTGCTTTACTACCCCGTCGTCGCTGCGATCGGCCTGTTTCCCTGGTCGCTGGTCATCCTGGCTGTTCCCGTGCACGCCTGGTTTGTCTGGCGAAACGCACCGGTCGGTGATCCCCGCCGGATGGCCATCGCCTTTGCAGGAAGTTGGGCCCTGACGTGGATCGGCACGTTTTCACTCGCCGGCACAAAATTGCCGGGCTACATCTGGCCCGCCTACCCCGCCCTCTCCCTGGCCACGGCGGTCTACCTGATCGACTGGTTGGAACAACGAACTGGCTGGGAGCGGTGGCTCTCCCGCCGCCTTACCCCTGATGCCGTCCTGCGGATCGGCTGGGGAAGCCTGGCCGTCGTCGGCTGTGGCTTTCTCGTTGGACTGCCGCTCATCGCCACACGCTATGCCTCGGGCAGCGTCTGGCTCGGCCTGATCGGCCTGCTGCCGATCGCGACAGCAGGCACTGCTGCCCTCCTCCAGCAGCGGCAGCAGCGGTGGGCGGCACTGGCCGTACTGGCGGCCTCAGCGGTGCCGTTCCTGGCCCTCCTGGGAGGTGTTGCCGCCGTCCAACTGGCCTGGCACCAGGGAACGGCAACGCTGGTTGCTGACGTGCCTCTGCAGGCACGCGGTGGAGCCTGGGCCAGTCTCCATCCGGCTCGCCCCAGCCTAGTCTTCTACACCGGCGGGCCCGTTGCGGATCTCCCCGACATCGATGCGGGGCTTGCCCACCTGCGGAGTTCTGCCACCGCCAAACTGGTGGTACAGACCGCCGCCCTGCCCGCCATGCTGCCCCTCCTACCACCGGGCTACCGTGTTCTCAGTGAAAAGCCGGATTCATTCGACCCCGGCCTCGTCGTCGTGGGTCGACTTCCACACGAGCCAGCCCCTGCGCTCGCCCAGCATGCCTCCCACGCCCAGCCCCCAATGCACCTCCACCCGGAGCCTCTCTGATGCCAACCTTTAAGTCGTTTCTGGACCGTCGCCCGCGGCTGGTCGTCCTCCTCGTCGCCACTGCCGCCCTGGCGGCTGGCTTCATGGCGATGCCGTTTTGGGACGAAGACGAACCACGCTTTGCCGCGATCGCCCGCACCATGGTTGCAACCGGCGACTGGATCGTGCCCATGTTCAACGGTGAACTGGCTGTCGATAAGCCGGTCCTGATGCACTGGTGCATGGCAGCGGGCTTCACGCTCTTCGGCTTCAATGAGTTTGCCGCTCGACTGCCCTCCGCCGTGGCCGCTCTCCTGACCGCACTGGCGCTGCTGCGGGCAGGCACCCGCTGGTTCAATCCAGCCACCGGGATCACAGCAGCCCTCGCATATGTCGGCTGCCTCCTCGTTGCCATTGAAGCCCACGCGGCCACCCCCGATGCGATCCTCGTCGCCCTCACCACCTGGGGCACACTGCTTCTGGTTGAGCCCCTGCTGCCAGACCGTCGTCAGATCGCCACTGCTGGGGACGGTTCCCAGCAGGTCTCTTCCGTAAGTTCACCCCCGCCCCTCAGCCTTTCCAACGCGATTCTCGCCGGCTGCCTGTTCGGCCTGGCCGTGCTCTGCAAAGGCCCGATTGGCCTGATCGGACCGCTCGCAGTGGTGTTGCCGTTCGTCTGGCTCGTCACCTGGCTGGCTCTGCCTGCCGAACGGGCCACGGAACTGAGCCTTGGCAGTCAGTGCCGCTGGCTTGCGCGACACCTCATCATCGCTGGGCCGCGTGCCATCTGGCAGACCCTGCGGCAGACGCGACTGCTTGTCGTAATCCTCGCGGCCCTGGTGGTTGCCGCCCCCTGGTACCTCTCCGTCGGCCTGCAGACCGACTGGGCCTGGCCGAGAGGCTTCTTCTACGTGCACAACGTCGGTCGCTTCGTGGCGCCGATGGAACGGCATTCCGGTGGCTTTCTCTTCCACCCACTCACCATGCTGGTCGGCTTTTATCCGTGGAGTTGCTTCCTCCCCCTGGCAATCGTGGTGGCCTGCAGTCGGCTCTGGAGGGCCTGGCGGACCGACCCTTCTCCTGCGGCTGGCCAGACGGACTCCGGAGCATTCGGCCTACTGCTTCTTTGGCTCGCCGTCTGGGTGGGCGGCTTCTCGCTGGCCGCCACGAAACTGCCGAACTACGTCATGCCCGCTTATCCGGCGGCAGCGCTGCTCGTCGCCGCTCTGGCCATCGAAGCTGCCAGCCGCACGAGTTGGCCCTTTCCCCGCTGGCTTGCCCTGGGGGTCACCGGCTTGGCTTTCGGCGGCATCGCTACCGCCGGAACCATTCTCGTTGCCTCCTTCTATGGACTCACCGGCGCCGAACCAGCAGCTCTCGTTGGCCTGATTCCGCTGGCCGGAGCCTGCTGGATGATCTGGGCAGCCAGACGACAGCCGATGGGGGCGGTAGCGGCAATGACGGTGACTGGTCTCGTCTATTCCACCCTCGCCGTCGGGCCTGCCGCGGCCTGGATCAGCCGAGCGAATACTCTTCCGAAACTCCTCGCCACCGCCCACGACCACGCTGGCGGGAAAGCACGGCTCGGGGTCTACACCCACCTCACCCCGAACATTGTCTACTATGCTGCGGACGAGGTTGCTCAGTGGCAACCAGGGGAAACCGCTGCCACTGCACGGTTCCTTGCCTCAGGCTCCGACGCCATCGTGATTGTTCCCGAGCAGCAGTTCGCTGAACTCGCCCCGGTGCTGCCCGCCGGCACGGGCATCATTGGACGGGCCAGGCCCCTGTTCAAAAATCAGGACTACCTGCTCATCGGCACCAGCCTGCCACCTGCTCGACCCCTCGATCACCGCACCGCCACTACCAGGAGCCTGCAGCGATGAGCCCTGCCCCCAAGCAGCCTGCACCTGGAGAGACCTCCTCGGCGACAACCTCTGCGGCACACCGGCCGCAGCCAGGCCTGCTTTCGATTGTGATTCCCTGCCACAACGAAGAGGCGGTCATCGAGACCACGCATGGCCGCCTTGCCAGCCTCGCCCCGACCCTAGGCATGTCGCTGGAGGTGATCTACATCGACGACGGCAGCCGCGACCAGACACTGGCAAAGTTACGACAGCTCGCCGCTACCGATCCGCGGGTCGTGGTGCTCGAACTTTCGCGAAACTTCGGCCAGCAGGCAGCCATGTCAGCCGGCCTCGAGATTGCCCGAGG